>JBFIDI010000321.1:0-6779 GCA_041581405.1 Burkholderiaceae bacterium | reverse complement strand
GTGCACAAGCTGATCGGCGGCGCCTTCCGCAGCGAGGTCACCTGTTATGCGACCGGCCTGTATTTCATCGACATGGACCGCCTGATCGAGGAGGCGGTGGAAGAGGCGCAAGGCTACGTGGCTGAAGGCTTCACCGCGGTCAAGATGAAGATCGGCCTGGGCGACCCCAAGCTCGACATCCGGCGCGTGGCCGCCGTGCGCGACGCCGTCGGACCCGACGTGCGGCTGATGGTGGACGCCAACCACTGCATGACCGTGCCCCAGGCGATCCGCATCGGGCGCGAGCTGGAGCAACTCGACATCGACTGGTTCGAGGAACCGATCTCGCCCGAAGACATCGACGGCTACGTCGAGGTCACGCGCGCGCTGGACATGGCCGTGGCCGGTGGCGAGAACGAGATGACGCGCTGGGGCTTTCGCGACCTGGTGGTGCGCAAGGCCATGGACATCGTGCAACCCGACGTCTGCGCCGCCGGCGGCATCAGCGAATGCCGCAAGATCGCGACGCTGGCTTCGGCGCACGGCGTGGAATGCGTGCCGCATGCCTGGGGCTCGGTGATCGGCGTGGCCGCCACCCTGCACTTCCTGGCCGCCTTGCCGGACCAGCCGCCGAGTTTTCGTCCGGTGCCGCCGATGTTCGAGTTCGAGCAGTGCGAGAACCCGTTCCGCGACCAGCTGGCGAAAACACCGATCGTGCAGGAACGCGGCAAGATCCAGATCCCGACCGGCGCCGGCCTGGGCATCGACATCGACCGCAGCGTGCTGGATCGGTACCGCGTCGGCTGAACCCGCCGCCACGCTGAACCCCACACCGAATCCACAAGGACACACGATGCGATTTGTCAGTTTCCCGGGACCGGACGGCACCGCCGTCGCAGGCGTGCTTGCCGACACCCGCGGCCACACGGCCGGCGACGGTGGACCCGCGCAGGTGATCGACCTGTCCCACCCCTTGTGCAAGCCCTTGCTGGCCGGCGCACCGCCATCGCTGCTGGCCCTGGTGGAACAAGGCCTGGCTGCCTGCGTGCGGCGTATCGCCGCGGCCACCATTCCGGCCGCGGCCTTGCGCCCGCTCGAAGGCCTGCGGCTGCTGGCCCCACTGCGACCGGGCAAGGTCATCGGCGCGGCGTTCAACTTCACCGACGCACTGGCCGAACGCACCATGGCGCATCCCGCCGAGCCGGTGACCTTTTTCCGCTCCGGCTGCACGGTGATCGGCCCGCACGAGCCCATCCTGCTGCCCCCCGATGTCGGCAACGTCGGTTACGAGGCCGAACTCGCCGTCGTCATCGGCCGGCGCGCGCTGCATGTGGACGCCGACAAGGCGATGGACCATGTGGCCGGCTACGTGGCGCACAACGACGTCAGCGGCAGCGACCAGGTCAAGGCCGACGGCGGCAACTTCGTGCGCGGCAAGAACCTGCCGGCGTCCGCGCCGCTGGGCCCCTGGCTGCTCAGTGCCGACGCCATGCCCGACCCGCATGCGGTGGCGATCCGCCTGGACATCGACGGCCGCGTGTTGCAGAACGGTTCCACCGCGACCATGCTGCACCGTATCCCGGAGCTGATCGCCTGGATCTCGCGCCGCATGCCGCTGGAGCCCGGCGACGTGATCGCCACCGGCACGCCGGCAGGCGTCGCGGCCACGCACCAGCCCGCCGCCTGGCTGCGCCCCGGCACCACGGTCACCGTCGAGGTCGCCGGATTGGGCCGCCTGTGCAATCCCGTCCAACAAGGAGTCGCCTTCCATGCGCAATGAATCCACCACGGCACGACCACGGGTGTTGCTGACCAACGCCATTCACCCCGACCTGATGCCCGAACTCTCCGCGGCGTGCGAGGTGATCCTGGCACCCGACGCACAGCCCGACACGCTGAAGAAACTGATCACCGACATCGACGGCCTGATCGTGCGCAGCCAGCTGCCGCCGGACCTGTTCGACCATGCGCCCCGCCTCAAGGCCATCGTGCGCCACGGCGTCGGACTGGACATGATCCCGGTCCCGGCGGCCACGGCCCACGGCATTCCGGTGGCCAACCTGCCGGGCTCGAACACCACGGCCGTGGTGGAGTACTGCGTCGCCGCGATGCTGCATCTGCGCCGGCGCCTCGCACGCATCGACACGCAGCTGCGCCAGGACGGCTGGGCGGTTGCCCGGCCGATCGCCGACCAGGGCCTGGAGCTGGCGGGCAGCCGGCTCGGCATCGTCGGCGTGGGTGCGGTCGGCTCGCGCCTGGCCGCGGTTGCCGCCGGCCTGGGCATGCAGGTGCACGGCCTGACGCGCCGCCCCGAGACCCTGCCCGGCGGCGTCACGGCGGCCGACAAGAAGACCTTGTTTGCCGAGTCCGACGTGGTCGTCCTGAGTTGCCCGCTCACCGACCAGACGCGTGGCCTGGTCGATGCCGCCACGCTGGCATCGATGAAACCGTCCGCGGTGCTGATCAATGCCGCCCGCGGTCCGGTCGTCGATGCGCAGGCATTGGTGGCCGCCCTGCGCGCCGGCACGCTGGCCGGCGCCGCGCTCGACGTGCACGACAAGCAGCCGCTGACCGGTGACGAAGCCGTCTTCGATTGCCCCAACCTGCTGCTGACGCCCCACGTGGCCGCCATCACCGCCACCAGCATGCATGCGATGAGCCGCGGCGCCGTGGACACGCTGCTCGCGCTGCTGCGCGGCCAGCAGCCGTCGAACGTCGTCAATCCCGAGGTGTTCCGGCGCTGAGCCCGCTCAGCACCCGCACCACCACCGTCAACCCACTCCATCCGAACCCACCATGCGTATCGCCGACATCCGGGCCGTGCCCATCTCCTTTCCCGTTCCCGCCGACAAGTCCGTGCGACTGGGCATCGGCCGCAGCGTCAAGCGCGACGCGGTGCTGGTGCGCGTCGAGACCGACCAGGGCCACATCGGCTGGGGCGAAGCCCACCACGGTCGCAGCCCGGGCGCCATCGCCCGACTGATCGACACCACGATGCGCGAACTGGTGCTGGGTTTCGACGCCCGCGACGTGGTCGGCGTCTGGGCCCGCGTCTACAAGATGCAGCTCGCCAGCCACGGCATGGGAGCGGCCGCCGCGCTGGCGCTCAGCGGGCTGGACATGGCGTTGTGGGATCTGCGTTGCCAGGACGCCGGTGCCCCGCTGTATCGCTTGCTCGGCGGATCATCCAAACCCGTCAAGGCCTACGCCGGCGGCATTGCGCTGGGGTGGCAGGAACCCGCGCTGCTGGCCGAGGAAGCGTTGCGCCATGTCGCCACGGGTTACCGCGCGCTGAAGCTGCGGGTCGGAGACACGGCGGGCAAGGACATCGCGCGTGTGCGTGCCGTGCGCCAGGCCGTGGGCGACGACATCGACATCCTGGTGGACGCGAACACCGCCTACAGCCTGGACGACGTGCGCAAGGTCATGCCCGCGTTCGAGGAGGCCGCCGTCGGATGGCTGGAAGAACCGTTCCCGCCGCTGGACCGCCGCGCCTACGCCATCGCGTCGACGCTGGGACGTGTGCCCCTGGCCGCGGGCGAGAACCACTACACCCGCTACGAATTCGCCACGCTGCTCGAGGACGGCCATGTGCAGTTCGTCCAACCGGACCTGTCCAAGACCGGCGGCGTCACCGAAGCCATGCGGATCGCCGCCATGGCCAGCGCCCAGAAGCTGACCGTCAATCCCCACACCTCGGCCACCGCCGTCAACATGGCCACCACCTTGCACTACCTCAGCGCAGTCGACAACGCCGGTTACTTCGAGGGCGATGTGACCAGCCTGAACCCGTTCCGGGACCAGCTGGCCGACAAGCCGCCGTACCAGCTCGATGCCGATGGATGTGTCCGTCCGCCGGAGGGCATCGGCACCGGCCTGGTACTCGACATGGACTTCATCGCCGCGCACCCGCTGATCGACGGTCCCTGCTACGTCTGAGCGACCCGACCGGCGCGAGGCGCCGTCCTACAGCGGGAGCATGCGCATTCCGATAGCTGTCCGGTCGCCACTGCGCGATAGTGGCACATCGACCGTTTCAGGAGATCCGCATGCCGCAGACCCGACCTTCGTGGCCCCAGGCCTTGCGCACCATCGCACCGTGGATCAGCGCCACCGTCGCGGTCCTGGCGGCCGCCGTACTGCTGTCGCAGTTCATCGACACCTTGCATCTGTCCATCGAACGCGGCGAGGCGCTGCGCAGGGCCCAGGCCGCTCCGGCGACCATCGAGGCTCCGGCAACCGCCGTGCGCGTGGCCGGCACCGGCAACCCGCCCTGAACGCGCGGCCGGGCCGCCGGCCCGCTCCCGCGCGCCCCGCATCGCATCGCACGCATCCCTCACCCATCCCTTCTCCCACCACCTGAAAAGGAAACGCCACCATGAACATCGCCAGACTCGCCGGAATCATTCTTGTCGCCGCAGGCTGCCTGGGCCTGGTCTACGGCGGTTTCAGCTACACGCGCGAAACCACCGGTGTGCAACTCGGTCCGATCGCGCTCAAGGTCGAGGAAAAGGAATCCGTCAACGTGCCCCTGATCGTGAGCGGCGGGGCCGTCGTCTTCGGTGTCTTCCTGCTCGCATTCAAGCGCAAGTGACGACACGCGCCCGATTCGGGCGCATCACGGTACGACAGCAACAAAAAAAAAGCGCAGACACCTCGCGGTGTCTGCGCCAAAGGCTTTCGCCCCGTCGTTCGATCTCTTACTTCTTGTCCTTGGTGACCTCGTGGCCGATCACGCCGCCGACCGCGGCGCCGGCACCGGTGCAGGCGATTCCGCCGCACAACACGTTGCCGACCACACCACCGACCGTGGCTCCGGTCAGCGTGCCTTTTTCCTGGGCCGTCATGCCGGCACAACCGGCCAGGCCCAATACCGCTGCCAGCGCCAGCGCCGGCATCGTCAGGGATCTCGTTGCAAGGTTTTTCATCATGGTGTCCTTTTCGTGCGAATGCTGCAGGCTCGATGGTTGGCGCTGCGTACCGGTGACGTTCTGCAGCAAAGCACGTTCACCGGTGCGCACGGGGGGCCTCAGGGCCGGATCGCGATCTCGTTGTCGACACGCTTGACGCCGTTCACACCGCGCGCAATACGCTCGGCAGCGGCCTTCTCGGTGGCGTTCTTGGCGAAACCGGACAACATGACGGTACCGTTGAGCGTCTCGACCGAGATCGATGTGCCGGCCACCTGCTTGTCCTCCAGCATGCGGCTCTTCACCAGGGTCGTGATCCCTGCGTCGTCGACGTAACCGCCGACGGTCTGCTGGCCGCGCGAGACCGCACAACCGGCCGCGGTCAGCAAGACGGCGGCGGCGATGGTTGCGGCGAAAGTGGTTCGAATGGTCATGGAGTTCCTCCTGGGGTGTGTGGTACGCACACCGTGTGCGCTGTCCATGGCCCCACTGTAGGTTTTGCTCCCCGCGCACGGCATCGGTGGCCACCGCCCGGTGGCGTAGGACGAAGCCGCGTCCCGTCGCAGTCCGCCATCACCCGCGGCCACGCACACCGCAACCGCGCCGCCGCGGGTTCGAGCGCCACGACGGCTTGTGCATTAGCATGAACGGCCCGCAGTGCAGAGAGACACGACCATGACCACCACCCGTACCGAAACCGACAGCTTCGGCCCCATCGAGGTGCCGGCCGACGCCTTGTGGGGTGCGCAGACCGCGCGCAGCCAGCACTTCTTCGCCATCGGCGAGCAACGCATGCCGGCGGCGCAGATCCACGCGCTGGCCTGGATCAAGTGGGCGGCGGCCGAGGTCAACCGGGAACTGGGCCGCCTGGCACCCGAGCGTGCACAGGCGATCGCGCGTGCGGCACGTGCCGTCGCGCGCGCGGAGCACGACGACGCGTTCCCGCTGTCGGTCTGGCAGACGGGTTCGGGCACCCAGAGCAACATGAACGTGAACGAAGTCGTCGCGCGCCTGGCCACCGGGCTGCTGCGCGCCGACGCGCCGGATTGCGCGGCCGTCCATCCCAACGACGAGGTCAACCTGGGACAGTCGTCGAACGACGTGTTTCCCACGGCGATGCACATCGCAGTGGCGCGCCAGGCGGACGATGCATTGTTGCCGGCGCTGGAGACACTGCGGGTGGCGCTGCAGGACAAGGCCACGGCCTGGCACGAGACCGTCAAGATTGCGCGCACCCATCTGCAGGACGCAACACCGATCCGGCTGGGCCAGGAGTTCGGCGGCTACGCCGCGCAGCTCGCATGCTGCGAACAGCAGATCCGGCAGGCATTGCCGGCGGTCCATGCGCTGGCCATCGGCGGCACGGCCGTGGGCACCGGACTGAACACCCATGCGCAGTTCGGCCCGCGCGTCGCGGCACGGCTGGCGCGCGAACTGCAGCTTCCGCTGGTGCCGTCAAGCAACCTGTTCGCCGCCATGGCCGGCCACGAGGCACTGGTCGCCTTCCACGGCGCACTCAAAATGCTCGCCGTGGCGCTGACCAAGATCGGCAACGACATCCGCCTGATGGGCAGCGGCCCGCGCGCCGGCCTGGGCGAACTGCAGTTGCCCGAGAACGAACCCGGCAGCTCGATCATGCCGGGCAAGGTGAATCCGACCCAGGTCGAGGCGCTCACCATGGTCTGCGCGCAGGTGTTCGGCCACGACGTCGCCATCGGTTTCGCGGCGAGCCAGGGCCATTTCGAGCTCAACGTCTACAAGCCGCTGATCATCCACGACACGCTGGACAGTCTGCGCCTGCTGTCGGACGCCATGCGCAGCTTCGCCGTGCATTGCGTGGCCGGCCTGCGCCCGAACCTGCCGCGGCTGCAGGCGTCGCTGGACAGTTCG
>JBFIDI010000320.1:0-6786 GCA_041581405.1 Burkholderiaceae bacterium | reverse complement strand
GTTGAGGTACAGGCGCTGCAGCGCATGGATGTCGGCCGGCCAGGTGCGGTCGCTGACCCAGCGCCCGTCGATAGCGCCCACCGAGGCGCCGGGTCGGCCCGGCTCCATGATGTAGGTGCGGTAGGCCGGATCGTCCTCGACGCCAGTGTTCATGCCCTTGAGCCACTGGTCCCACCAGCGCAGCATCTCCTGCAGGAAGCCGATGCGGGGCTCGGGTACGGCGAAATGCGGGTACTTGTGCGCCCACGGGCCGATGATGCCGCGCACCGGCGCCTTGACCGAGCCGACCAGGCGCGGCACGGCATTGGTATAGGCATCGTTCCAGCCGCCCACGGCCAGCACCGCGGCTTCGATCGCGCCGATGTCCTCGCACACCGACCCGTGTTTCCAGTAGGCGTCGCGATGCGGATGCTCGAGCCAGGGGATGGCCAGCAAGGGCTCGTGCTCGAGCCGCTGCAGCCACAGCTCGCGCCAGCGCTCGCCCACCAGGGCCGGATCCGGCGGGCGCGACGAATACGCGAACATCGTCGCCGACCAGCCCAGGTTCTCATTGAGCAGGCAGCCGCCCTTGTAGTGGATGTCGTCGCTGTAGCGGTCGTCGGTCGAACACAGCGTGACCACCGCCTTGAGCGCCGGCGGATGCAGCGCCGCGACCTGCAGGCCGTTGAAGCCGCCCCACGAGATGCCCATCATGCCCACGTTGCCGCTGCACCAGGGCTGGTCGGCGAGCCAGGCGATGACCTCGACCGCGTCGTCCAGTTCCTGCTGCGTGTATTCGTCTTCCATCAGCCCGTCGGAGTCGCCACTGCCGCGCATGTCGACGCGCACGCACGCATATCCGTGCCCGGCCAGGTAGGGGTGGGTCAGCGCATCGCGCACATGGGTGCCGTCGCGCTTGCGGTAAGGCAGGTATTCGAGGATGGCCGGCACCGGCTTCTTGTCGGCGTCGACCGGCATCCATATGCGTGCGGCCAGCTTGCAGCCGTCGGCCAGCGTGATGAAGGTGTTCGGGGTTTCCCGGATCTTGCGGGGAAAGGACTTGATGGTCTGCATGGCGGTTCTTTCGGGGCACAAACGACCCTCGACGACTTTAGCAGGCGGGCCTCAGCCGCGCGGTTGGCTGGGCCGGAAGATCGCGTAGGTGCCGTTGGCCTTGGCCACCAGCAACTCGCCGCGGTGCACCACCGCGTCGAGATTCGCCAGTGTCTTGCCCCGGTTGACCAGCGTCGTGGTGCAGACGAGTTCGCCGTCGTGCACCGGCTTGAAGTAGTTGATCTTGATCTCGACCGTGGCGCACATCTCGCCAGCGGCCAGGGTCGGATGCACGGCCGCGCCCATGCCGACGTCGGCCATGGCGAAGATCACGGCGCCATGCACCACCTTGTTCGGGTTCAGGTGTTTCTCGTCGATCGTCAGCCGGAAGCGACTGACGCCTTGCGCGTGGTCCACGTAGTGCAGGTCGATCAGCTTGGCAAAGGGGTGGCTCATGGGCGGCAGGGCAACAGCGTGGGACAGTGCATCATCGGTGCGGTGCCGGCATTGTCGCCGCGCCGGCGCAGGGCTTCAGAACATGCGCGCCAGCAGCGGCATCAGCAGCGCCGCCAGCACCACCTGCACGCCCAGCGCCAGCCCGGCATAGGCGCCCGCGTCCGGATTCACCTGCAGCGCGCGCGCCGCGCCGATGCCGTGCGACGCCGTGCCCAGCGCGAATCCGCGCGCCGGCATCGACAGGCCGCCGATCGCGTCGAACAGGTATTTGCCGCTGATGGCGCCCACCATGCCGGTCAACACCGCGAACACCGCCGCCAGCGCAGGGATGCCGCCGATCTGTTCGGCGATGCCCATGGCCACCGGCGCGGTCACGGACTTGGGCGCCAGCGAACGCAGCAGGTCCTCGGGCAGGCCGAGTGCCCAGCCGAGCGCCACCGCGCTCAGGCTGGCGGCGGCGCCGCCGGCCAGGCCCGCCAGCACGATCGCACCCGCACGCCGGCGCAGTTCGGCGCGCCGTTGCCACAACGGCCAGGCCAGTGCCACCACCGCCGGCCCGAGCAGGAAATGGATGAACTGCGCACCGGAGAAATAACGCGGATACGGCGTGCCGCTGAGCGTGAGCAACACCGCCAGTACCAGCACCGTCCACAACACCGGGTTGGCCCACGGCGCCTGGCCGACCCGCAGGTAGACGGCCTGCGCCAGCACGTAGGTCACGATGGTCGCGGTCAGGCCGAACAGCGGCGTCGTGGACAGGTAGACCCAGAGCTGGACGAAATCCTGCATGGTGCGGCTGCCCGGTTGCGTGTCAGTCGCCCGCGGCCGGTTCCCGGCGCAGCATCAGGCGCAACACGAGCGCGGTCACCGCGAGCCCGATCCAGGTCGACACGACGATGGCCACCAGCATGCGCAGCCCGTATTGCGACAACAGGCCCAGGTGCGTCATCACGCCCACGCCCACCGGCACGAACAGCAGCGACAGGTGGGCCAGCAAGGCGTCGGCCACGGCGCCCACCGACGCGCGCACCCGCGACCAGCGCAGCGCCACGAGCAGCAGCAACATGCCCAGCACCGGGCCGGGCAGCGGCAGTTGCAGCAGGCGCGCCAGCAGTTCGCCGGCGCTCTGGCACAGCAGCAACCAGGCCAGGCCGGTCAGCAGCGGCATGGCGGTCGGGCCCGGGCGGTGGCAGGTCGGGACAGGTGCATCGGTCCGGTCATTATGGGTGGTCGGCGCGCCGGCGCGCACGGAACGTCGACGCCGTTGCACAGTATGCTCGGGCTGCGTCCAGCCGCGCGCGCCCACGACCATTCCGCCATCGAGACTCCATGAGCACTGCCACCTACCTGATCGGCGTCGACACCGGCGGCACGTATACCGACTGCGCCGTCATCGAGGCCCAGGGCCACCGGGTGCTGGCGCGGGCCAAGGCCATCACGACCAAGGGCGACCTGGCCATCGGCGTGACCGAGGCGCTGAACCTGGCGGTGGCGCAGCTGCCGCAGGGGCTGTCGCCGCAGGACATTGGCCTGGTGTCGGTGTCGACGACGCTGGCCACGAATGCCGTGGTCGAGGGCCACGGCAGCCCGGTGGCCGTGGTGCTGGTCGGCTTCGACGATCGCATGGTCGAGCGCACCGGCATCGCGCAGGCGTTTCCGGGCCTGCCGGTGATCCGCATCGACGGTGGTCATGACCACAACGGCGAGGTGGTGCGCGCGCTCGACCTGCAGGCGCTGCAGCGGGCGCTGGACACCGTCGCGCCCGCGGTCGACGCATTCGCCGTGGCCTCGAGCTTCGCGGTGCGCAATGCCGCGCACGAGCAGGCGGTGCGCGAGCACATCGTCGCGGCCACCGGCAAGCCGGTCACGGTGTCGAGCGAGTTGTCGTCCAGGCTGGATGTGCCGCGCCGCGCGCTGACGGCCGCACTCAACGCGCGGCTGATCGGCCGCGTATCGATGCTGATCGACGCGGTGCACCGGGCGATGGCGCAGTGGCAGATCCAGTGCCCGCTGATGATCGTCAAGGGCGACGGCACGCTGGCGCTGGCCGAGACGGTGGCGCGCAGGCCGATCGAGACCGTGTTGTCCGGGCCGGCGGCCAGCCTGGTCGGCGCGCAGTGGTTGTCCGGGCTGCGCAGCTTCATCCTGTCCGACATGGGCGGCACGACGACCGACCTGGGCATTCTGCAGGACGGCCGGCCGCGGGTCAGCGGGCAGGGCGCCGAGGTCGGCGGCTGGCGCACCATGGTGCGCGCGATCGACGTGCGCACCATCGGCCTGGGCGGCGACAGCGAGATCCATATCGGCGCCAACGGCCGGCTCGCGGTCGGGCCGCAACGCATCGTGCCCGTGGCCTTGCTCGGCAGCCGGTATCCCGAGCTGATCGACCTGCTCGAGGCCGACATCGCCGACGTCGACGGCGGCTCGGCGCTGCACGGCCGTTTCGTGCTGCTGCCGTTCGGCGCGCGCAGCGGCGCCGCCACGGCCGAGCTGAGCCCGCGCGAGCGCGAGCTGCTGGCGCTGGTGACCGGGCGGCCGCAGTCGATGCGCAAGCTGGCGCGTTCCTTCGGTGCCCAGCGCACCGTGTTGTCGCTCAAGCGCAAGGGCCTGGTGCAGATCGGCGGCCTGACACCGTCGGACGCCGCCCATGTGCTGGGCCTGCAGCACAACTGGTCCGTGCCGGCGGCCATGCTGGCGGCGCAGCTGGGGTGCCGGCTGCGCGAGATGAAGTTGCCCACGCCCGAACGCACGCAGCAGTTCGCGCGCGACATCTGGAGCGAGACGGTGCGCCTGAGCGCGCGCGCCATCCTGGACACCGCGCTCGGCGAACCGCTGCACGAGGACAAGCTGGCGCAGTCCGTGTGCGCGGGCGACGGCATGCTCGGCCTGGCCCGCATCAGCATCACGCCGACGATCCCGGTCGTGGCGGTCGGCGGGCCGGTGGGTGTCTATTACGGCGAGGTCGGGCGGCGCCTGGGTTGCCAGATCGTGTTCCCGGAGTTCGGCGACGTGGCCAATGCCATCGGCGCCGCCACCGGTGTCGTGGCGCAGGCCGTCTCGGTGCATGTGGCGGGCGACGGCAGCGGGTTGTTCGTGCTGCATTCGCCGGTGGGCACGCGCCAGTTCAGCGATCCGGCCCAGGCCATCGAGGCGGCGATGGGGCTGGCGCGTCAGGCCGCCACCGATGCGGTGCTGGCCATGGGCGCGGTCAATCCCGAGGTGCGTATCGTGTTGCGCAAGCAGCTGCTGCCCAATGCCACCAGCGACGCCGGACTGCTCGAGGCGGTGATCCGGGCCGAGGCGATCGGGCGGCCGAACACCGGAACTTGACCGTTTGGTAAGCCGGTGCATAACACGCTGGCGCGGGTGAATGTCGCTGCAATGACACAATCGGGCTCTTTTTTCGTCTTTCCGGCTTCGCTGCTTCCCATCCTCCGACCGTCCTGTCCGCTCCCATTCCATGAATTCGCACCCTGCATATCCTGAAGACATTCAGGCGCTTGCCCGCGCCGACCTGGAAACCGCCCTGGCCGAAGATGTCGGCCCGGGTGACCTCACGGCTTCCCTGGTGCCGCACGGCCAGGCCGTGGCCCGCATCACGGCGCGCGAAGACGCCGTGGTCTGCGGCGCGCCCTGGGTCGATGCCGCCGTGCACGCGCTCGACCCCGAGGCACGGCTGCAGTGGCAGGTGTCCGACGGCCAGCGCTGCAAGCCCGGCCAGGTGGTGGTCGAGATCCGCGGCTCGGCACGTGCGCTGCTCAGCGCGGAACGCACGGCGCTGAATTTCCTGCAGCTGCTCAGCGACGTCGCGACCCGCACCGCGACCTACGTCGACGCGGTGGCCGGCACCGGCACGCAGATCGTCGACACGCGCAAGACCGTGCCCGGACTGCGCCGCGCGCAGAAATACGCGGTGCGCATGGGCGGCGGCGGCAACCACCGCATGGGCCTGTACGACGCGGTGCTGATCAAGGAAAACCACATCGCCGCCGCCGGTGGTATTCCCGCCGTGATGGCGCGGGCCGCCGAAGTCGCCGCCCAGGCGCAGTTCGTGCAGGTCGAGGTCGAGAACCTGGACGAGTTGCGCCAGGCGCTGGACGCCGGCGCGCGCATGATCCTGCTCGACAACATGGAGCCCGACGCGCTGCGCGAGGCGGTGCGCATCAACGCGGCGCTGGGCGAGCAACGGCGTGCGCAGCTCGAGATCTCGGGTGGCGTCACGCTCGAGACGCTGCGGGGCCTGGCCGAGACCGGCGTGGACCGGATCTCGGTCGGCGCCTTGACCAAGGACGTAAAGGCGATCGATTTCTCCATGCGTTTCGAGGCACAGGCATGACGGACACGACACTGGACCAACCCGCATCGCGGCCGGGCACGGTGATCGACGTGGTGTACGAGCAGCCGGCCTGCGATACCCGCCACGCCTGGGCCCGCGTGCCGGTGGAGCCGACACCGCAGCAGCGCACCGCGCTCAAGGACCGCGCGCGCCAGCTGCTCAAGCTGCGCAATGCGGTCATGGTGTCGCATTACTACGTGCACCCCGACCTGCAGGACCTGGCCGAGGAGACCGGCGGCCTGGTGGCCGATTCGCTGGAGATGGCGCGCTTCGGCCGCGACCACGCGGCGCAGACGCTGGTGGTCTCGGGTGTGCGCTTCATGGGCGAGACCGCCAAGATCCTGTCGCCGGGCAAGACCGTGCTGGTGCCGGATCCGGACGCCACCTGCTCGCTCGACCTGGGCTGCCCCATCGACGCCTTCAGCGCCTTCTGCGATGCCCATCCGGATCGCACCGTCGTCGTCTATTCCAACACCAGCGCCGAAGTCAAGGCGCGCGCCGACTGGGTCGTGACCTCGGGCTGCGCGGTCGACATCGTGCAGATGCTGGCCGACCGCGGCGAGAAGATCCTGTGGGCGCCCGACAAGCATCTGGGCGCCTATGTGCAGGCCCAGACCGGCGCCGACATGGTGAGCTGGGAAGGCAGCTGCATCGTGCACGACGAGTTCAAGGCCTTCGAGCTGCAGGCGCTGATGCGCGAGCATCCCGAGGCGCGCGTGCTGGTGCACCCCGAGTCGCCGGCCGACGTGGTGGCGCTGGCGCACGCGGTCGGCTCGACGGCCGCGATCCTGAAGGCGGCGCGGACCATGGACGCGAGCAGCTTCATCGTCGCCACCGATGCGGGCATGTTGCACCAGCTGCGCACGCAGAACCCGGACAAGACCTTCATCGAGGCGCCGACGGCCGGCAACAGCGCGACCTGCAAGAGTTGCGCCCAGTGCCCGTGGATGGCGATGAACGGC
>JBFIDI010000319.1:0-6884 GCA_041581405.1 Burkholderiaceae bacterium | reverse complement strand
CAGCACGCATGCGGCGATCGCGACCACGCTTCGTCCCTTGAGCATCATGGCTGCCTCGTCACCGGGCGCCGGCGCGCGTGCGCGCAGGCGCGGGGTCGCTGGCGGCAGGGAAACAGGTGGACGCGCCGAACCATGGCCCGATGGTAAGTTGCAGGGGATAGAACTGGCCAGCATGCGTCATCGTGGTGAACAGTATAAATGAGAATGAATCGCATTCGTGACAAATGGGGCGATGACGTGAACCGGTCACGGGACATGTGCTCCCGACCGGGATCGCAGCAATGCGGGGCCGGCATCCGACACGTGCGCGCATCCGGACAAGGCCATGGCGATCTCCAGTTCGTCGCGCAGCAACCGGAGCACGTGGGCGACACCGACGGCGCCGGCATTGACCAGGCCGTGGATGACGGGGCGGCCGATCAGCACCGCGCTCGCGCCCAGCGCGATGGCCTTGAGCACATCGGTGCCGCGTCGGATGCCGCCGTCCACGAGGATGGGCAGCGCGCCATCCAGCGCGCGTGCGACGGCGGGTAACGCGCAGGCGCTCGGCCAGGCCGTGTCGAGCGTGCGTCCGCCGTGGTTGGACACGATGATGCCTGCTGCGCCGATGCCGCGTGCCAGCAGGGCGTCGTCCGGGTGCAGGATGCCCTTGAGCAGCACTGGCAGACGCGTCTGCTGCAGCAACCAGGCGACGTCGTCCCAGCGCGGCGCCTGCTCCATCAACCCGGCGCACAAGGCGCCGGGCGGCGCTTCCTGCCCGTGCGCGGCGCTGCGCCGCAACCGGGTCAGGTTGACCGCCGATACATCCTCGGGCAGGCGGAAGCCGACCCGCCGCTCCTGGTCGCGCGCGCCGTGCACCGGCGCATCGACGGTCAGCACCAGGGCCTGGAATCCGGTGTCCTCGGCCTGCTGCACCAGCGCGCGGATGAATCCGCGGTCCTGCTGCAGGTAGAGCTGGAACCACAGCGGACCCGCCGTGGCGCTCTCTCGCATGGCGTGTGCGACCGCCTCCATCGGCACACTGGCCTGCATGCTCAGCACCATGCCGGCGCCTTGCGCCGCCGCCGCGTGTGCTGCCGCCAGTTCGCCGTCGGCGTGGGCCATGCGCTGGTAGGCGACCGGGGCCAGCAGGATCGGGTGCTGCAGCGTGCGACCGAGAAGGCTCAGGCGCGTATGGCCGGCGCGCAGGTCGCGCAGCACGCGCGGCACCAGTTGCCAGTCCTGCCAGGCCGACGCGTTCGCGGAGACTGTGATCTGGTCGGCCGCGGCGCCGTCGAAATAGGCCTGGGCATTCTCATCCATGCGCTGCGCGGCGTGCCGTGCGTGGTCCGCCAGGCTGACGATGCCGTGCGGCAAGGCGTCGACCGATGGCGTGCGCCAGCGGCCGCGCCCGGGCACGACGCAGTCCGGTGTTTCTCCATGCCGGGTTTGCGGGAGTGGGGCCGTGACACTCACTGGAGTACCCTCCGTGCTGCGCACTGCGGGATTCGCCTTGGGAACGGCCCTGCGGCTCATGGCTCGGCCCACATGCGCAGCAGGTTGTGGTAGGTGCCGGTCAGCGCCACGCTGGTGGCGTCGTCGCCGTGCCGCTTGCGCAGCGACAGGATGGACATGTCCAGTTCGTGCAGCAACACGCGCTGGGCGTCGTCGCGCACCATGCTCTCGATCCAGAAGAACGCCGCCAGGCGGTGGCCGCGCGTGACCGGCGTCACCTGGTGCACGCTGTTGCCGGCGTACAGCACCATGTGGCCCGCCGGCAGCTTGATGCTGCGTTGCGCCAGTCCGGTGCCGATCAGCAAGGCGCCGCCGTCGTACGCGTCGGGGTCGTTGAGGAACACCGTGGCCGAGAGATCGGTGCGCAAGGCCTGGCCGCGTTCGTCGGACAGGCGTATCGCGTTGTCGACATGCGCGCCGTAGTGGTTGTATTGCCCGCCGTATCGATTGACATGCGGGGGAAAGACCCGCCGGGGCAAGGCCATCGAGAAAAAGTCCGTCGACCGATCGAGCGCGCGCAGGACGCAGTCGCGGATGGCGCGCGCGGCGTCGCAGTCGCGCGGCAGTTGCTCGTTGTTCTTGACCTGGGCCGCCTGCCCGCCGGCGCTGCCGCGTCCATCCTGCCATGGCGCATCCGCCAGGTGTCCTGCGATGTCCCGCAACTCCTGTGCTTGCAGCAGGTCGGGGATCTGGTAGAGGCAGGTCATGGGGCGAGCGGTCGGTGGGCAGGCGGGGCAGGGGTCAGAACTGCGCGGTGAGCGTGACCTGCAGGTTGCGGCCGGCACCCGGAATGTAGTGGCCGGAATACAAGGCATCGGCGTATAGCTTGTTGCCGACGTTGCTCAGGTTGGCCTTGAGCGTGAGTCGCTCGTTGATCAGGTACTCGGCCATCAGGTCCACCGTGGCGTAACCCGGCGCCGACCATCCCGGATTGCGGTTCGGCGTCTGCGAGCTGCGGAAGTTGATGCCGCCGCCCAGGCGCAGCTGGGGCGTAGCCTGGTAGGTGGTCCAGATCGTGCCGCTGTGTTTGGGCGTGAGCCACGGGCGTTCGCCCTGGCTTTCGCCGGAGCTCGCGGTCGGCGCGGCGACGTCGATGTTCGCGACCGGTTGCCAGACGTAGGAGACATAGACCTCCCATCGGTCGGTCAGGCGGCCGCTCAGGTCGACTTCGAGGCCGGACGTGTGGCGTTTGCCGGACAGCAACAACGCGGTTGCGGCATTGTCCGGGTCGGTGTTGCGCTCGTTGGTCTTGGTCGAGCGGAACAAGGCCAGGCGGGTGCTGAATCGCTTGTCGGCGCTGTCGATCTTGGCGCCGAGCTCGATGTTGACGCTCGCCTCGGGGGGCGTGTTGGCGCTCAGGGCGTTGTAGGAGTAGGTGTCGCCCGAGGTGTTGAACGAGGTGCCGTAGGACAGGTGGAAGGAATGCCGGTCGGTCGGCTGGTACAACACGCCTGCGCGCTGGCTCCAGTCCGAGATCGTCTGCTGGTACGACGTGACACCGCCGGTGGTGAGGTTGAAGTTGTCGTATTCACCCTTCATGTGGTCGTAACGCAGGCCGCCCAGCAACTTCCAGTGCGGCGCGATCTGGACCAGGTCCTGCACGTAGACACCCCAGCCGGTGGACTGGAACCGGTTGTTGACGCCGAGCACGCGCTGGCTTTCGTCGACCCAGGCACCGTCGTTCGGCGAACCGACCGTGGTCTGGGGCTTGGTGATGTCGACGCCGCCCTGGGCCGCGCTCAGGGGGGCGAACACCGTCTTGCGTTCGCGCGCGATGTCCACGCCCGCCGTCAGCTCATGGCGCAGTCCGTAGGCTTCGAACTTGCGGCTGAGGTCACTCTGGACATACAGGCTGTCGAAGTCCTGGATCTTGTTGTGGGTGCCCCGGTTGAGCACGGTGGCGTCGGAAAGATTGTCGGCCGTGACCGTGGCGGGGTTGGTCAGCGGATTGCTCGCGCTTGCCGTGGTTCCGGCGAACCGGATGGCGCCGGAGCGCTGGTCGCGGGCGTAGCTGCCGCGGCGGATCTGGGTGCGCAGTTCGCCGTCGTCCTGGAACCGGTGCGTGTGGCTGAAGGTGGCATAGGTGGCTGTCCCGTCGTTGCGGTCGCTGGCCAGGCCGTAGTAGGCCGTCGGGTCGAGCCGGGTGTTGAGCGATGTCTTCGACACCGGTTCTCCGGCGCCCGGGCGCACCCATGGCAGGCCGTAGTTGATGCCGTTGCGGTTGTCCAGGTGGTACAGCGACGCCGAGAACTCGTCTGCCGTACCGATGCCCCAGCGGTAGTTGGCTGCCAGGCCACGCTTGTCGATGCTCGAACCGGCGCCGTTGTTGTCGGCCGTGGTGGCCATCGCGTTGATGCGCAAGGCGGCGTTTTCGCCGGTATGCAGGTTGAAGTCGCCGGTGATGCGCCGGTAGTCGTGGCTGCCCAGCGTGGTGCTGATCTCGTGGCGGTCGATCGTGCGGCCGGTCTTGCTGACCTGGTTCACCGCGCCGCCGGTCGAGCCGCGGCCGAACAACAGCGAGGCCGATCCGCGCAACACCTCGATGCGGTCGTTCGCGAAGGTATCGCGCTCGTAGAACGCCGGATCGCGCATGCCGTCGACAAAGATGTCGCCGGTGCCGGCCAGCGAGAAGCCGCGCAGGCGGATGTCCTCCTCGCCGCCCTCGGCCGCCAGGAAGGTGATGCCGGCGGTGTTGTGCAGCACGTCCTTGAGCGTGTCCAGGTTGCGGTCGTCGATCAGTTTCTCGGTCACGACGGTGACCGACTGCGGGATGTCGCGCAGCGCCTGTTGTCCCTTGCCGATCCGGGTCGTCGTGGCCTGGACCGCGTCCTTGCCTTCGGCCTCCACGGCCTGCTCGACGACGGTCACGGCCGGCAGCACCTTGGTGCCCGGGGCTTGCTGGGCGGCGGCCTGCATGCTGCCGGCCAGCAGCATGGCGCCGATCGGCAGCAGGGCGGTGTGCCGGTGCTCGCCCTCGTCGTGCCGGGGCGGGGTCGCCCGGGTCGTGGGGCGGGATGGGGAGATGCGAAGTGCCATGGTCGTAGTGCCTTTGTTGCGGGTTGAGCAAGGTTGGCTGGCTACGCCCGTGGTGGATCACGGGACTGGCTGGCTGGATGAAGTTTGCGAAAACGATTGTATCTTAATGCAAATCATTCTCAGTCAGAAAGCCGGATGTCGACCAAGGTTTTCACTTCATGCAATGGCGGGGGGCGACGGGTGGCCGCGGCGTGGCACCGACGCCGCGCCGGCGTGACCTCGCGCGTCCGTGATTCCGTGGGCCCGTGCGCCCGTGCGCCCGTGATCGCGAGCGCACCGGACCCGGGCGATCCGTCCTCAATAGCTCAGCCGCTCGGGCCGGATCTCCTGCAGGATGGTGGTGGCGATCTCCTCGATCGACTTGGTCGTCGTGGACAACCAGCGGATGCCGCTGCGCCGCATCATGGCTTCGCCTTCGGCCACTTCCATGCGGCAGTTCTCCAGCGACGCGTATTTCGAGTTCGGCCGCCGTTCGTTGCGGATCTCGCTCAGCCGCTCCGGCGTGATCGTCAGCCCGAACAGCTTGGCACGGTGCGGAACCAGCGCTGACGGCAGTTGCTGGCGCTCGAAATCCTCGGGGATCAACGGATAGTTGGAGGCCTTCAGGCCGTATTGCATTGCCAGGTAGAGCGAGGTCGGTGTCTTGCCGCTGCGGCTCACGCCGACCAGGATCACATCCGACGACTCCAGGTCGCGGTTGGACTGGCCGTCGTCGTGGGCGAGCGAAAAATTGATGGCCTCGATCCGGTCCTGGTATTCCTTGCTCTTGCTGGCGTCGCTGAAACGGCCCACGCGGTGGCTGGACTTGAGCTGCAGTTCGGTTTCCAGCGGATGCACGAAGGTGCCGAACATGTCGAGCAGCATGCCCTGGCAGCCCTGGCGCAGGATGTTGAGGATCTCCATGTTGACCAGGGTCGTGAACACTATCGGCTTGTTGCCGTCGGTGGCCGCAGTGTGGTTGATCTGGCGTATCGTCTGGTAGGCCTTGTCGGCCGTGTCGATGAACGGCAACCGCACATGGCGCGCCTTGAGTTCGAACTGCGCCAGGATGGCATTGCCGAAGGTCTCGGCGGTAATGCCGGTGCCGTCGGAGATGAAGAATACGGTGCGATTGGGCATGGGGCGGGTGTCCTGGCGCAGTCGCCGGCCGGCCGGCCGGATGTCCTGCGCACCAGGTCGCACTCTACAATGTTTGCGACACCCCCCGATTCAAGACACCATGCCCGATCCGGCCTGCGCGCGCACGAAACCCGACTGGGCTTGCCCCGGCCGCGACATGGCATACGGTGGCTGCAGCAGCGACGCTGCTGCAGGGCCGACCCCGATTTTCACAACCTCCGGAGTTTTCCCATGTCTGCTTTGTTTGGACCGACCGCCCTGGTCGTACCGTTTGAGAACCTGAGAATGGGCGACGTCGAGTCGGTCGGCGGCAAGAATGCCAGCCTCGGCGAGATGATTGCCCATCTGCCCACCGGCGTGAACGTGCCCACGGGTTTTGCCACCACGGCCCACGCGTTTCGCAATTTCCTGGCCCATGACGGACTGAGCGACCGGATCAAGGCCCGGCTCGACGCGCTCGATGTCGACGATGTGCGCGCGCTCGCCCAGGCCGGCGCGCAGATCCGCGAGATGGTCGAGTCGCAGCCGTTTCCGGCCGACCTCGAGCAGGCGATCCGCGACGCCTTTGCCACGCTGAGCCACGGCACGCCGGACCTGTCGTTCGCCGTGCGCTCCTCGGCCACCGCGGAAGACCTGCCCGACGCATCGTTTGCCGGGCAGCAGGAGACTTTTCTCAACGTCGAGGGCATCGACGACATCCTGCACAAGATCAAGGTGGTGTTCGCGTCGCTGTACAACGACCGCGCGATCAGCTACCGGGTGCACAAGGGGTTCGCGCACGAACATGTGGCACTGAGCGCGGGCATCCAGCGCATGGTGCGCTCCGACCTCGGCGCGGCCGGCGTGATGTTCACCATCGACACCGAATCCGGCTTCGAGGACCTGGTGTTCATCACCTCCAGTTACGGCCTGGGCGAGACGGTGGTGCAGGGTGCCGTCAATCCGGACGAGTTCTACGTGCACAAGCCGATGCTGCGCGCCGGCAAGCGCGCCATCGTGCGGCGCAGCCTGGGCTCCAAGCTGATCCAGATGCAGTTTGCCAGCGCGGCCGAGAAGGCCGAGGGCAACAAGCTGGTCAAGACCACCGACGTGCCCACCGAGTTGCGCAACCGCTACTCGCTGACCGATGCCGACGTGGAGCAGCTGGCGCGTTACGCGCTGGTGATCGAGGAGCACTACGGCCGCGCGATGGACATCGAATGGGGCAAGGACGGCAAGGACGGGCAGCTGTACAT
>JBFIDI010000318.1:0-6907 GCA_041581405.1 Burkholderiaceae bacterium | reverse complement strand
CGAAATAGTCCTCGGCCTTCTTGAGGTCGCCGTTCTGCAGATAGACCTCACCGGCCAGTGCATTGGTCTTGGAATCCAGATTGCCTTCCTTGAGCGCAGGCTCCAAGGTCGACAGTGCCTTTTCCGGCTGGCCACTGCGCAGATAGGCGGAGGTCAGCATCTGGCGCGCGAGCGCGAAGTTCGGCGCGCCCTGCAAGGCCTTGGTGAGGTAGGTCTCGGCCTGCACGATTGCATTGGACTGCATCTCGATGGCCGCCGCCAGCACCAGGGACTGCGCATTGTTCGGCGCAACCTTCATCAGTTGCTGTGACAACTCGCGCGCGCGCTTGATGTCTTTTTTCTGGAACGCGTGCAAGGTGTCGAAATACCGTGTCTGGGCATAGTTCGGCGCGACTTTCTTGAGTTCGGCCAATTGCAGGCCTGCCTTGTCGAGGTCACCCTGCTTGAACAGGTACGTCAGGATGGCGGTGTGCGCCAGCACATAGTTCGGTTGGATCTCGATGGCCTTGCGATAGGCCTGCATCGCCTCCTCCGACTGGTTCTTGCCGATCTGCAGCAAGTCACCCTTCAGTTTCCAGGCCTCGGCATTCTTGTCGTCCTTGGCCAGGATCCCGTCGGCGATAGCCAATGCATCATCGAACTTGGCTTGGCGAGCCAGTTCGCCGGCCTGGATCAACAAGGCAGGTGCATAGGCGGGATCGACCTCCAGCGCCGCGGCCAGCGCCTGGCGGGCACGCTCGACCGACCCCTGCGCAGCATGTGCCGTCGCCAACGTGGTCTGGTACTGTGCCTTGGCCGCCGGCGTAGTCAACTGCACTCCGGCGAAGTCCTCGACGACATTCTTGGTCTTGCCCTGCATCAACAAGGCCTGGGCCAACGGAGGAATGACCTGATCGTCCGGCTGACCCAGCGAACGCGCCTTGCGCAACTCCGTCTCGGCCCCAACCGGGTCGCCGCTCCTGAGCAGCGCCAGCCCCAGGATGTAGCGGGCCTCCGGCAGTTCCGGGTCCTCCTGCAATGCGTTCTTGACCTGGATCACGGCCGACTTGTAGTCGCTCTTGGCCATGTAGTCGCGCGCGGACGCGACCATGGTCTCGGGCTTTTCGCCGCTGCAGGCGGCCAGCGCAAAAACCAGCAGCACCGATGCGGCGACGCGATTGCGAGGAAAGAATGTAGTGGTGGATATTTTCATGGTGTCCCTGTCTTTGTCTTGTGCCGGATGCCGGCGTCACTTCAAGCCGAGCCGGTGCATCAGGTCGTACAGCGTCGGCCGGCTGATGCCGAGCAACTCGGCCGCCTTGACCATGTTGCCGTTGACCCGCCCGAGCGCGGCAACAATGGCATTTTTCTCGGCATTGTCACGAATCGTGCGCAGATCCAGCGTATCGAAAACCTCCTCGGACTGCGGCAGTTCGAGCCCGACGTCCTCGCGCGAAATCTGGTTGCCATCGGCCATGATGGTCGCCCGCTTGATGCAGTTCTCCAGTTCACGGATGTTTCCCGGCCATTTGTGCAGTTCGATCGCGCGCACCGCATCTTCACTCAGAGTCAGCGTGCCGCGATTTTGTTCCTGGGCAAATCGCCGCGCAAACGCATGCGCCAGCAAGGCTGCATCGCCGACGCGGTCACGCAGCGGCGGAATATCGACGACGATCTCGGCCAACCGGTAATACAGATCCTCGCGGAACTTGCCCTCTTTGGTCAAGGCCATCAGTTCCTGGTGCGTGGCACACACGATACGCACGTCGACCGGGATCTCCTGGCGCCCGCCGATGCGCTCGATGGTGCGCTCCTGCAGGAAACGCAGCAACTTGGCCTGCAGCGAGAACGGCAGGTCGCCGATCTCGTCGAGCATCAACGTGCCGCCGCTGGCGGTCTCGATCTTGCCCAGCGTCATCTTGGCCGCGCCGGTGAACGCGCCCTTCTCGTAACCGAAGAGTTCGCTCTCGAGCAGGTTCTCGGGGATGGCGGCGCAGTTGATCGCGACGAACTTGCCCGCCTTGCGCTGCGAGGCCTCATGCAGACCACGGGCCAGCAGTTCCTTGCCCGTGCCGCTCTCACCCAGCAATAACACGGTTGCATTGCTGCTGGCGACCTTCTCGATCGTGCGGCACACGCGCAACATGCCCGGATCGCGGGTGGTCAGGCCCGACAAGGCGTCAGGCTGGTGCATCAACTGCAGCCGCTTGTTCTCGGCCTGCAACTCGGCCAGGCGGAAGGCGCGCTCCACCGTCAGGTTGAGCAATTCGGGCTCGAATGGCTTGGCAAAGAAGTCATAGGCGCCCATGGCCACCGCACGCAGCGCGTTGGCGCGGTCGTTCTGCCCCGTGAGCACAATGATCTTCATGTCGCCGTCGATCGACAACAACTGCTCGAGCAACTTGAAGCCCTCGGACACGGAATCCGGATCCGGCGGCAGGCCGAGGTCCATGGTCACCACCGCAGGCTGGTGACGGCGCGCCTGCACCAGCGCGGTTTCGCGGTCGTGGGCCGTGACGGACTCGAAACGGTCCAGCGACCACTTGATCTGCTTTTGCAGCGCCAGATCGTCCTCGACGATCAGCAATGCGCGGTTTTTTTCTGAAGTCATGGGGTCTCGAGCGGTTGCAGGTCGGAATGCCGCTGGGACTCGAACAGAGGCAGCAGCACGGTCACGATGGTGCCTTGGTTGAGCTGGCTTTCCACCGTGATCTTTCCGCCCAATTCTTGCACGTACTGATAACTTTCATAAGCGCCAATTCCCATTCCGGCCTGTTTTGTCGTCTGGAAAGGCTTGAACAGGCGCTCGCGGATGAACTCCTCGGACATGCCGTGCCCGGTGTCACCGACCTCGATCAGTGCCTGGCCACTGCTGCGGTCGAGCTTGAGCCAGACACGGCCGGGCGGCTGCGTCGCGTCGAACGCGTTCTGCACCATGTGGCCGATGATGCGCTCCAGTCGATCGGCGTGGCCGCGGGTCTCCACGGGGGTCGCGATGTCCAGTTCGAGCTCGCGGCCGCGTTCCCGGGCCGACGCGGCGATACGCCGGACGATGGCCTCGAGCTCGACGCCGAATGCCGTTCCGGGTGGTGTCGCGCCCTCGCGCAGCTGCAGCATCAGCTGGCGCATGCGGTCCAGCGCGTTGTCAACCGTCATCAGCATGTCTTCACGGAACTCGGGGTTGTCCGCCAGGCGGCGGGCGTTCTTCATCATCAGCGAGAGTTGGGTCACGACGTTCTTCAGGTCATGCACCACAAACGCCGACATGCGGTTGAAGGCGTCGAACTTGCGAACCTCGAGCAGGGCTTCGGTGGCCTGCATCTGCGCCAGAAAACTGGCGGCCTGGCGACCGGCGGTCTTGAGCAGGTCATTGACCTCCCAGTTCACGTCCATCGGCGCCCGCGCACTGGACAGGATGACGAACCCGATCATGTCCTCGCCGACGTGCAGGGGCACGACCAGCCAGGCCTGGGGTGTTTCCTGCAACCAGGCGGGCAGCACCAGACGGCCATATCGCCGCGGGAACGAGCGGTACTCCTCGAGGTTGACGACCCAGCCGCTGGTTTGCAGGAAGTCGCACAACGAGGAGCGTTCGTCCTCCGCCACCGCACAGGCCGGCGCGTTCCAGCGGGCGTTCTGGCGATAGACGTTTTCGCCACGGGTCTTCAGCCACAAGCTGCCGCCCGGGCTCTCCAGCATGTCGGCCAGGCCACGAATGACCTGGTGCCCCATGTCCTGGGGCGAGTTCTGCGCCGACAAGGTCTGCGTGAAACGCAGCCACTCTTCGCGGTAGTCGTACCGGTACCGGAAAAAGTGCTTTCCCAGGAAGACCCGCAGCCGGGCCCGCATCGAGCCGGACACGGCCAGCACCATCAATACCACCAGCGCCAGGACCCCGAGCCCGAGCTGCAGTGCACGCCCCCATTCGCCTCCGAAATAACGCACGTAATAACCGACGGCCGACACGAAGACCAGGTAAAAGCCGGCGATCATCAACGTGGCGGAGTGGAACGCCGCCTTGCGCGAGATCTGGACCTTCGACAACCAGTCGCTGTGGCGCGAGGTCGACAGCAGCAGGAACGGAACCACCAGGGCATGGACCGCTCCGCGGATGCTGAACGCGTCCGCGTCGATGGCGCTGAAAAGCACGGCTTCGGAGTACAGGTACAGGTCGAACAGGAAGGCACAGGCCAGTCCCAGTGCCAGCGGCTTGATGTTCCAGCGGGCGTCCTGCGGCACGTTGCGGAACAACTGCTCGAGCAGCACCATCGCGATCACCGGCAAGGCCATGGTCACGAACAAGACGATCTTGCGCAGGTCGTCCAGGCTGGCCAGACCCAGCAGTACCGCCAGCTGCGGGCCCGTGGCACAGACCACCGCGACCACGGCCGCCCGCTTCAGCCATGCCAGGTACAGGGACCCGGAATCGGGCCGGCTCTGTTGCAACAAGGCCAGCAGGAAGACGAACCATGCGGCGTAACGCGCGGTGTCCGCCACGCCAGCCAGCACCAGCAGGCCGGGGTAGCCCACGTACAGGAAGGCCAGCAACAGCGCTCCCCACGCCATGCTGGCCCCCGCTGCCGCCAGCATGCTGAGCCGCGCCGGCTCCCGCGGCGCCGCGGCGTACCCCCGCCGCAGCAGCGCAACCGTGAGCACGGCATACGCCAGGCCCGCCAGGCCATAGCTCCAGCCGGTCAGAACCAGGTTGTCGGAATCCATGGATGGCGGCCGGTCATGCGTCTCCCGTGCCGCTGCGTCAATGCGCGCCCTTGGCCATGAGCACCACGCCGACGGTTTCGAACAGGATCACCAGATCCAGGAACAGTGTGTGGTTCTTGACGTAGTACAGGTCGTATTGCAGCTTTTCGGCCGCGTCCTCGACCGAGGCACCGTAGTGGTACCGGACCTGGGCCCAGCCGGTGACACCGGGCTTGACGCTTTGCCGCACGGCGAAATAAGGCAGTTCCTGGGTCAGCTTGTCGACGAAGTACGGGCGCTCCGGGCGCGGACCGACCAGGCTCATGTCGCCGCTGAGCACGCTGAACAACTGGGGCAATTCGTCGATGCGCAACTTGCGCAGGATCCGTCCGACCCGCGTCACCCGGTCGTCCTGGGCCGTCGCCCAGCGGGGCTGGCCGTCGATCTCGGCGTCGGTGCGCATGCTGCGGAACTTGATGACGTTGAACAGGCGGCCGTTGAGTCCGACCCGCTCCTGCAGGTACAAAATAGGGCCGCCACTCTCGATCAGGATCGCGATCGCCGCCAGCAGCATGACCGGCGAGGCCAGGACGATCAGGATGCTGGCAAAGACGATGTCGAACAGCCGCTTGACCACCGTGCGCACCCAGCCCTGGCTGAATCCGTCGCCGAAGATCAGCCAGCCGGCGGAAACCGAATCGAGCCGGATCTGGCCCAGTGTCTTCTCGAAGTGGGTCGCCATGTCGACGACCCGCACGCCTTGCAGCTTGCAGTCCAGCAACTCACGCAGCGGCATGCTTCCGCCGCGACGCTCGGCCAGCGCGACCACGATTTCATCGACCTGCTGCTCCATGACAATGTCCGTCAAGGACGTGTTCGGCGACAGGATGCCCCAGGCCGAGACCTCGGCCACTGCCTCGTTCGGGCTGGCGTAATACCCGACCAGGTCGACATGCGGATCGGATTTCTGCAGGGTACGACCCACGAGCTTGGCACGCGTGCCGGTGCCGAACACCAGCACCCGCTGGCGCATCATCGACTGCGCGCTCGAATGGCCGACATGCACGCGGTGGATCAACATCAGCAGGACGCCGACGACGACCGACAGGGAAACGAAGTCCTGGTCCTCGAGCCCCAGCGGCAATACGCGCAGGATCAGGTAGGCCAGCGGAAGGATCAGGCACAACGACAACATCGCGCGGGCCCGCGACTGCGCCACGGAACGGTTGTGCACCCGCTGGTAAAACCCGAGCGCCGCGTTGATGGTGAGCGCGGCGATGGCCAGCAAGACGGCCGACGGCAAGGCCGCGGACGCGGCGCGGACCAGGTCGGGCATGTGCCAGCCGGTCGCAAGCAGTACCGTTCCCAGAATCAACCCGAAGTCCAGCAGCAGCTGCAGCACGGTCCGCTTGTGGATGTAGTGGTTGAATATCTTGATCATGCTCGTGCCCCTTGTTGCGGATGCTTCACGATGGCCCTCCCTGCAACGACCGGGGCTGCCGCCGTTGCCTCCACGACTATTGCGCTGACCGCCGATACTACACGGCAAGCTGCGCCCCCCACCGGCGCCAACGCGCAACACATGCAGCCGGCCTGCACCTGGCCTGGTGCACACCGTGCGGCCGGGCCACGCGGCAACCCGGGCGCCGCCAAGCCGGTCCGCACTGCGCGGTTTATACCAGCACCTCGGTGCACGGCGCATGCCCCAGGAAGGCCTGGGGGCTGGCGCTGGCACCATAGGCGCCGGACTGGTAGACCACGACGAGATCACCCTCCTCGGCCGGCGGCAAGGCCATGCGGTCTGCCAGCAGATCCAGCGGCGTGCACAGCGGCCCGACCACCGACACTGTCTCGGCCGGGCCTGCATCGACCCGATTGCCGATCGTGACCGGATAGTTCTTGCGCACCACCTGGCCGAAATTGCCCGACGCGGACAAATGGTGGTTGAGGCCGCCATCGGTGACCAGGAACACATGGCCACGCGAGACCTTGCGGTCGACGATGCGGGTCACGTAGATGCCGGCTTCGGCGACCAGGTAACGCCCCAGTTCGATCACGATCCGGGCCGGGTGGGCGAGACGCACGAGAGTCTTCAGCTTCTCGCCGATCTCTCGTAGATCCAACGCCGCCTGTCCACGCTTGTAGGGAACGCCGAAGCCTCCTCCGAGATTGAGTATTTCTGGCCGCACGGACACTTGCTCGGCGGCACGGCGACAGAGATCGAGAGAAT
>JBFIDI010000317.1:0-6946 GCA_041581405.1 Burkholderiaceae bacterium | reverse complement strand
GAGACCGCGTCGGCGCCGCCGGCCTTGGCTGCGCGCGCCGGGTAGCGGATGTCGGTGATGTTGGGCGTGAGCTTGACGATCACCGGCAGCTTGCAATAGGTCTTGCACCAGCGCGCGACCATCTCGATGTATTCCGGCACCTGGCCCACCGACGAACCCATGCCGCGTTCGCTCATGCCGTGCGGGCAGCCGAAGTTCAGTTCGATGCCGTCGCAGCCGGTGTCCTCGACCATCGGCAGGATGCGTTTCCACGCAGCCTCCTCGCACGGGACCATGATGGACACGACCACGGCGCGGTCCGGCCAGGCGCGCTTGACGCGGCGGATCTCGTCCAGGTTGGTCTTGAGCGGGCGGTCCGAGATCAGCTCGATGTTGTTGAAGCCGATCACGCGCCGGTCGTTGCCCAGCAGGGCTCCGTAACGCGGGCCGTAGACGTTGACGATGTGCGGGTCCTCGCCCAGGGTCTTCCAGACCACGCCGCCCCAGCCGGCCTCGAAGGCGCGTACGACGTTGTATTCCTTGTCGGTGGGCGGCGCGGACGCCAGCCAGAACGGGTTGGGGCTCTTGATGCCCAGGAACTCGGTGCTCAGGTCAGCCATGGTGGTTCTCCGTGATCGTATTCGTGCCAGGGTCGCGGTGCGGCGTCACTGGGGTACCCTGCGCGCGATGCGCTGCGGGGCTATTCGCCTTGGGGCGGCCCGGCGGCTCATGTGCTCAGCACCTTGTGCATGGCCAGCGCCGCACGTTTGCCGTGTTCCACGGCTTCCACCGTCAGGTCGAGGCCGCCGGCCCGGCAGTCGCCACCGGCCCAGATCCGGGCATGCGAGGTTGCGCCCTCGGCGTCGGTGACGATGCGCCCGCCCCGCAGTTCGACCATCGCACCCAGGGGCTGCGCCACCAGCGACTGGCCGATGGCCTTGAGCACCATGTCGGCCGGCACGATGAAGTCCTCGCCGGTTTCGACCAGCTTGTCGGCCTGCATCCGGGTGCGGGCGAACCGCACGCCGGTCACCTGGCCACCCTGGGCGAGGATCTCCCTGGGTGTTGCCCAGTGCCGCACCTGCACGCCGTTCGTGCGTGCCCAGTCGCGTTCGTGCGCGGACGCCGACATCGCGTCTTCGCCGCGGCGATAGACGATGCTGACCTCTTCCGCGCCCAGCTTGCGCGACTGCACCGCCGCGTCCACCGCCGTCATGCCGCCGCCGATCACGACGACGCGGCGGCCGACGGGCACCTGCGCAAAGTCCTTGGCCTGGCGCAACTCGGCGATGAACTCGACCGCGTTGCGCACACCGACGGCTTCGGGCTCCGGGATGCCGATCGTGTTGACGCCGGCCAGGCCCATGCCCAGGAAGACGGCGTCGTAGTCCTTGGTCAGTTGCTCCAGCGTGACGTCACGGCCCAGTGCGGTCTTGTTGCGGATGTCGATGCCGCCGATGGACAACAGCCACTCGACCTCGCGTTGCGCGAAGTCGTCGACCGTCTTGTACGTGGCCAGGCCGTATTCGTTCAGGCCGCCGGGCTTGGCATTGGCATCGAACACCACGACCTCGTGTCCGAGCCGCGCCAGGCCGTGGGCACAGGCCAGGCCGGCGGGGCCGGCACCCACGACGGCGACGGTGCGGCCGGTCGGTGCGGCCCGGGTGAACAGCGGCGTGCCCGGATCGGCGAAATAGGCGTCGGTCGCATAACGCTGCAGCTGGCCGATCTCGACCGGCTTGTCTTCGTTGGTGTTGCGCACGCAGGCCTGCTCGCACAACACCTCGGTCGGGCAGACCCGGGCACACATGCCGCCCAGCGGATTGGCGCCGAGGATGGCATGCGCGGCGCCCCGGATGTTGTTGTCGGCAATGCGCTGGATGAAGCTGGGCACGTCGATGCCGGTCGGACAGGCCACCTGGCAGGGCGCTTCGAAACAGTAATAACAACGATCCGCCTCGATCCGGGCCTGGGCCAGTGTCAGCGGCGGATGCGCGTCACAGAAATTGTGGGCGTATTGCCCGGCATCGAGGCGACCGGCCCGGATGTCCGGCGGCGCAGTGCGGGATGTCTCGGTGGAACTCATCGTGTGCCTCGTTGTGGTGCGTTGCGTTTTCAACTCTTACCAACTGGTAAACATTTGGTGCATTTGATCGTCATCGCGGTGCCCCTTCAACTAGGGATTACCCGCTTTCCCGTCTCTGCAAGAGTCGCGCCAGGTGACGCCGGCAATTGCCGCTACCATGCGCGGCTATGGCGATCAAGCGAAAACCGGGACCGGTGCGGGAAAAACGAAGCGACAGCCGGGAGCGGCTGGAACAGGAGATCCTGGAAGCGGCCAAACGCCTGTTCGCACAACGCGGTTTCGGCGGCGTGTCGCTGGACCACATCGCGCGCGAGGTCGGCACCGCCAAGCAGAACCTGCTGTATTACTTCTCGAGCAAGGAAGCCCTGTACCGCCGCGTGTTGCACGGCGTGCTGGACGTGTGGTTGTCGTACATGGCGGCGATCACCGAGAACGCCGACGACCCGGAACGGGCGCTGCGCCGCTATATCGCCGGCAAGCTGCGTTTCTCGCGCGAGCATCCGTTCGATTCACGGGTGTATGCGAACGAGGTCATCTCCGGCGCACCACTGTTTGCGCAGGAGATCCGCGACCGCGTGTTGCCGGCACTGCAGGCCGACATCGCGGTGTTCAACCAGTGGGCCGAACGCGGCGTGTGCCGCAAGGTCGATGCGGCGCACCTGATGGTGATCCTGTGGTCGTCGACCCAGGCCTATGCGGACTTCGCCAGCCAGATCTGCCTGGTGCTGGGCAAGCCGGAGATGGAACCGCAGGACTTCGCGGCCGGCGAGCAGCTGCTGGTCGACATGGTGCTGCGCACCGTGCTGATCCGGGACGACTGAGCGTCGCTCGCCCGGCGGCTCACTGCGTACCGAAGATGCGGTCGCCCGCGTCGCCCAGGCCCGGCAGGATGTAGCCGTGGTCGTTGAGCTGGCGGTCGACGGCCGCGGTGAACACCGGCACGTCGGGATGCGACTGGTACATGGTCTCCAGCCCCTCCGGGCAGGTCAGCAGGCACAGGAACTTGACCGACTTCGGTTGCATGGCCTTGACCTTCTCGATCGCGGCCACGGCCGAGTTGCCGGTGGCCAGCATCGGATCGACGACGATCACGTCACGCTCCTGCATGTCCTGCGGCATCTTGAAGTAATACTCCACCGGCTGCAGCGTCTGGGGGTCGCGGTACAGGCCGATATGGCCGACGCGCGCGCCGGGCACGACGCTGAGCATGCCGTCCAGGATGCCGGTGCCGGCGCGCAGGATGGACACCAGCACCAGCTTCTTGCCGTCGATGGTGGTGCCGGTCATGGTCTCCAGCGGTGTCTCGATCTCGATCGGCTGGGTCGGCATGTCGCGCGTGACCTCGTAGGCCATCAGCGTGCTGAGCTCGTTGAGCAGCCGCCGAAAACCGTTGGTGCTGGTTTCCTTGCGGCGCATCAGCGTGAGCTTGTGCTGCACCAGCGGATGGTCCACCAGGTGCAGGTTGGGGAATCGGGACAGGTCGGTCATGGGTGGGTCCTTGTCGTGGGTGTGGGGTGGTGTGTACGGTCCGGCCGCGGGGCGGGCGCGGCTCAGCGCCGCTTGCTCCCGAATATGCCACCGAGCACGCCACGGATGATCTGGCGCCCGACCTCGCTGCCGATGGCGCTGGCGGCGCTCTTGAACAACTGTTCGCCGGCACTCATGCGCCGGCCGCTCCTGCCGCCGCCGAGCAGGCTGCCCAGCGAACCGAAGACGCCGCCGTCGTCGTCCGCGGCCGCGCCGCCCTGGTCCTTCGCCGTGCGCGCCATGCTGGCGGCCTGTTCCTTGGCCGTGGCCTCGTCGGCCATCGTGGCCTCGACGCGGGCCTTGATGGCTTCGTGGGCCGAATCGCGATCGACGGCCTTTTCGTAGACACCGGCGACGATGGAGCCGGCGATCAGCGCCTGGCGCTGCGTATCGGTGATCGGTCCGATCTGGCTGCGGGGCGGCAACACGAACACACGCTCGGTCACGCCGGGGCGGCCCTTCGCGTCCAGGAAACTGACCAGTGCCTCGCCCACGGCCAGCTCGGTGATGGCCTGCGTGATGTCGAGCGCCGGGTTCTGGCGCATCGTCTCGGCGGCGGACTTGACCGCCTTCTGGTCCCGCGGCGTGAAGGCCCGCAGGGCGTGTTGCACCCGGTTGCCGAGCTGGGCCAGCACCGCGTCGGGAATGTCCAGCGGATTCTGGGTCACGAAATACACGCCAACGCCCTTGCTGCGCACCAGGCGCACGACCAGCTCGATGCGCTCGATCAGCGCCTTGGGCGCATCGGCGAACAGCAGGTGCGCCTCGTCGAAGAAAAACACCAGCTTGGGCTTGTCCAGGTCGCCAACCTCGGGCAGGTTCTCGAACAACTCGCTGAGCAGCCACAGCAGGAAGGTCGCGTACAGCCGCGGCGCGTTCATCAGCTGGTCCGCGGCCAGCACGTTGACGACGCCCTTGCCGCTGCCATCGGTCTGCATGAAATCGGCGATGTTGAGCATGGGCTCGCCGAAGAACTGGTCGCCGCCCTGGCTCTCGATCTGCAACAGGCCGCGCTGGATCGCGCCGATGCTGGCCGCGCTGATGTTGCCGTAGCTGGTCGTGAACTGCGAGGCGTTGTCGCCGACGAACTGGCACATGCTGCGCAGGTCCTTCATGTCGAGCAGCAGCAGGCCCTGGTCGTCGGCGATCCTGAACACCAGCTGCAACACGCCGGCCTGGGTGTCGTTGAGGTTGAGCATGCGCGCCAGCAGCAGGGGACCCAGGTCGCTGACGGTGGCCCGCACCGGATGGCCCTGCTTGCCGAACACGTCCCACAGGGTGACCGGGAACGGGCAGAAGGCCGGCGTGTCGAGCTTGCGTTCGGCGATGATCCGGCCCAGCTTGTCGCCCAGCGTGCCGGCCTGCGAGATGCCGGTCAGGTCGCCCTTGACGTCGGCCATGAACACCGGAACCCCGGCCGCGGAGAAGGCTTCGGCCAGTGTTTGCAGCGTGATGGTCTTGCCGGTACCGGTGGCGCCGGTGATCAGTCCGTGGCGATTGGCCTTGTCCGGTTGCAGGCAGCACCGGATGGTGTCACGCTGCGCGATCACGAAGGGTTCGATCATGGAGATTCCCAAAAGTACAATCGTGGCGCAAGGGTAACCAATTTTTTGAAGGAATCCGTGTGGCAGGACACAGCAAATGGGCCAATATTCAGCACCGCAAGGGGCGGCAGGATGAAAAAAGAGGCAAGGTCTGGACCCGTGTCATCCGCGAGATCATGGTGGCTGCCCGTACCGGTGGTGGCGACCTGACGGCCAATCCGCGGCTGCGGCTGGCGGTCGAGAAGGCCAAGGCGGCCAACATGCCGGCCGACACCGTCAAGCGCAACATCGACAAGGCCACCGGCAACCTGGAAGGCGTCAACTACGAGGAAATCCGCTACGAAGGCTACGGTATCGGCGGCGCGGCCATCATCGTCGACACCATGACCGACAACCGGGTGCGCACCGTGGCCGAGGTACGCCACGCGTTCAGCAAGCACGGCGGCAACATGGGCACCGAAGGCTCGGTGGCGTTCCAGTTCAAGCACTGCGGCCAGCTGGTCTATGCGCCCGGTACCGACGAGGAGAAACTGATGGATGTCGCACTCGAGGCCGGGGCCGAGGACGTGATCGTCGACGACGATGGCGCCATCGAGGTGCTGAGCACGCCGGGCGACTTCGAGGTGGTCCAGTCCGCGCTGGAGGCGGCCGGCTTCAAGGCCGAGGTCGCCGAAGTCACGATGCGGGCCGACAACCCGATCGATCTCGAGGGTGACGACGCCACCCGGATGCAGAAACTGCTGGACGTGCTCGAAGACCTCGACGACGTGCAGGCGGTCTACCACAACGCCGCGTTATGAAGGTACTGGTCATTGGCGGCGGAGGCCGCGAACATGCGCTGGCCTGGAAGCTGGCCCAGTCGAGCCGGATCGAGACCGTGTTCGTGGCGCCGGGCAACGGCGGCACGGCGCAGGCCGAACGCATCCGCAACATCGAGATCACCGACCTGGCGCAGCTGTGCGACTGGGCCGTGAACGAAAAGATCGGCCTGACCGTGGTCGGCCCGGAAGTGCCGCTGGCCGCGGGCGTGGTCGACCTGTTCCGCGAACGCGGCCTGCGCATCTTCGGCCCGACCAAGGCCGCAGCCCGGCTCGAGAGCTCGAAGGCCTTTTCCAAGGATTTCATGCAGCGCCACGGCATTCCGACGGCCTTGCACATGACCTTTTCCGACCGGGCGCAGGCGCATGCCTTCGTCACGGACCGGGGCGCCCCTATCGTCGTCAAGGCCGATGGCCTGGCGGCCGGCAAGGGCGTGATTGTCGCGGCGACGGAGGCGCAGGCAATCGAGGCGGCCACGGAGATGCTGGCCGGCAACCGGTTCGGCAGCGCGGGGCAGTGCGTGGTCATCGAGGAGTTTATGCAGGGAGAAGAGGCCAGCTTCATCGTCATGTGCGACGGCAAGAACGTGCTGGCGCTGGCCACCAGCCAGGACCACAAGCGCCTGCTCGACGGCGACCAGGGCCCGAACACCGGCGGCATGGGCGCCTATTCGCCGGCCGCGGTGGTGACGCCGGCGGTCCACGCCAAGGCCATGCGCGAGATCATCCTGCCCACGATCCGCGGCATGGAGAAGGACGGCATCGCCTATACCGGCTTTCTCTATGCCGGACTGATGATCGATGCCCATGGCCAGCCACGCACGCTGGAGTTCAACTGCCGGCTCGGCGACCCCGAGACGCAGGTTCTGCTGCCGCTGCTCGAAGACGACCTGCTGGAGCTCGCCTACGGCGCGGCAACCGGTGACGTCGGGTCATCGATCCTGCAGTGGAAGGAGGGCGGTGCGGTCGACGTCGTCCTCGCCGCAGCCGGG
>JBFIDI010000316.1:0-6947 GCA_041581405.1 Burkholderiaceae bacterium | reverse complement strand
TCCAATCTCAAGCTTGGACGGAAATCACATCTTCTTCATGTTCAGTTTGATTGAAAGCTTGATCACCAAGCCAGTGAAGATGCCAGATGGCTCAAATTCGTACCGCTACAAGCAACTTTTTATCTCAACGCACAATTTGGACTTCCTGAAGTACCTCAAGCGCATTTCCATTCCGATAAAGAAGCTGCCAGCAGCTGAGGGGGTAAAGGCAAAGAGTGTCAGTGATCATGAACACTTCATGATTGAGCGAAACGGCGCCTCAAGCACCATCATGCTTATGCCGTCTTACCTGAAGGACTACATCACTGAATTTCACTATCTCTTTCACCAAATCTATAAGTGCAAGGACCAAGCTGCCGCAGCAGAGAACCACGAGCCGTTTTTTGGCTTCGGCAACAACCTGCGGAAATTCCTGGAGGCATACTTGTTCTTCAAGTTTCCATACCACGACGACAAGAACGATTCCTTTGAACGGATCAAGAAGTTCTTTGGAGAAGAGGAAGACACAGCCGTTGCACTTGTCAATCGCCTCAACAACGAGTTCTCACATCTAGAGGCCGTTCCAGACAGAGGCTTCAAGCCCGTTGAAATCCCAGAGATTGCCAAGGTTGCCAACTATGTCTTGGACAAAATCTTTGCCTCAGACAAAGTGCAATACAACTTTCTTTTGAAAAGCATTGGCGAGCCTGAGCGAGTGAGCTGACCTTTTCAACGCGCCATCCCTAAAGCACTGCATCCGAACGGATTCTTTGCTTAATGTCGCAGCGTCAGCCGCCTCGGCCAAGTCCTCGCGCATGCGGGAATATGCACATGCTTGAGTTCCAGTTGAGCGTTACCGCTGTCGATCACGCACTATGCGATCGTTGCCGGACCGCGCGTCGCGGTTGCGAGGTTCACAATGTTGCTGGTCGGAGGCAGACCGAGGATGCGCCACATCACAGACGGCTTATTAGTTCCCCCGAAACTCAATGACCTTGTGGCGTCCAGATAGGAGGGCTAGTCAGTCGGGACCGAGACCGACAGGTTTCGGTGCCCGCGGTCGCTCACGAGTCGGATCCGAGAGACCGCAACCAGTCTGAAGCGGGTACCCAGTTGGCGCCAGGCAAGGTCAACCCATGGCTAACTCCGGACGAGCAGCCCTCGCCAGTCAACGGCTCGTTTTCACCGGTTTACTGACCTTCAAGCCGGGCTGAGCGCGCCAATTTTGATGGTTGGGCGTTGTGCGGCCCCCAACCACGAAGTATCGAGTCTGGTTTGGTTCCGCCTGGCAAGAGCAGCGCGATGGTGGCGACAGCCAGCCAGACCACCGATGTCGAATTGCTGTCTCAGAACTTGAAGTCGTACTCGATCGTCAGCGGCGCGTGATCCGAAAACTTCTCGTCCTTGTAGATCGAAGCGCGCCTGGCCATCGCGGCAAAGCCCGGCGTTGCCAGGTGGTAGTCCAGCCGCCACCCCACGTTGTTCGCATACGCCTGGCCGCGGTTGCTCCACCAGGTGTAGGCTTCGCCGGTGGTCTCGGGATGCAGCCGACGGTAGACGTCGACCATCTTCGCCTCGTCCAGAAACCGGGTCATCCACGCGCGTTCCTCGGGCAGGAAGCCGGAGTTCTTCTGGTTGCTCTTCCAGTTCTTGAGGTCGATCTCCTTGTGCGCGATGTTGATGTCGCCGCACAGCACCAGTTCGCGCTTCTTCTTCAGTTTCGTCAGGTAGGGATAGAACAGGTCGAGGAACCGGTACTTGGCCAGCTGCCGTTCCTCGCCCGACGAGCCGCTGGGAAAGTAGCAGCTGATGATGGAGAGCTTGTGTTGCGGCGTGTCGAATCGCAGTTCGACATAACGGCCTTCCGCGTCGAACTCGGGCGAGCCGAACCCGACCACGACGTCGCTGGGTTCCTTGCGGGTGTAGACCGCGACACCGGAATAACCCTTCTTCTGCGCAAAGTGGAAGTGCCCGGTCAGGCCAGCCAGTTGTTCGAACCGGCCGGCGATGTCCGCATGTTGCGCCTTGACTTCCTGCACGCAAATACAATCGGGCCTGGCCTTGGCCAGCCAGGGCTCGAGGCCCTTGCTGGTGGCGGAACGGATGCCGTTGAGGTTCAGGCTGGTCAATGTGAACAAGGAAGTCTCCATGTCGGAAAAGATGGGCGAAAACGCAGGTCAACCCGCGTCGTCGGTGTCAGGGCGCGATGCGCTGGCTCTCGATTTCGTACAGTTCGCTGTCGAATCCGGTGTCTTGCGCTTCGGCGAGTTCAAGACCAAGGCCGGTCGCATGAGCCCGTATTTCTTCAATGCCGGGCTGTTCGACGACGGCGCCAAGCTGGGCCGGCTCGCACAATTCTATGCGCGCCGGCTGATCGCCAGCGGCATCGAATTCGACATGGTGTTCGGCCCCGCCTACAAGGGCATTCCGCTGGGAACGGCGCTGGTCATCGAACTCGCGCGCCTGGGCCGCAACGTGCCGTATGCCTACAACCGCAAGGAAGTCAAGGACCACGGCGAAGGAGGTTCGCTCGTCGGCGCACCCCTGAAGGGCCGGGTGCTCATCGTCGACGACGTCATGTCCGCGGGGACCGCGGTGCGCGAGTCGATCGCCATCATCCGCGCTGCCGGCGCGACGCCGCATGGGGTCGTGATCGCACTCGATCGGCAGGAAAGGGCGACCGACAACGGCCAGGACAGTCCGACCAGCGCCGTGCAATACGTGCGCGACCAGCTCGGACTGAAGGTCTGCAGCGTGGCCCGTCTCAGCGATCTGCTCCGGTTCCTGGAGCAGGGCAGCAATGCGGGCCTGGCCGCCGACCATGCGCGCGTGATCGCGTATCGCCAGCGCTACGGCGTGGACGACCTGGCGGAGCCTGCATGAGTTCGCGGGTTTCCGCCATCCGCCCGCTCCGGCGTGCCGTGCCCGGTGGGCGTCGCCTGACCGCGCTGGGCCTGGGGGCCACCCTGTTGTGGGCGGTGTGCGTTGCGGCCGGTGCGCAGCAACCGCCGCCGATCAACGGCATCTATACCTGTACCGACGCCAATGGCCGCAAGCTGCGATCGGACCGGCCGATCGCGGCCTGCCTCGATCGCGAGCAGACCGTGCTCAACCCCAGTGGCACCGTGCGTGCCCGCGTGGGCCCGTCGCTGAGTGCGCAGCAACGCGCCGAACTCGAGGAGCGCAAGAAGGAGGAGGCCCTGGAGCGCGCGCGCGAACTCGAGGAGAAGCGGCGCGACCGGGCGATGCTGGCGCGGTATCCGACCCGCGAGGCCCATGACAAGGAACGCGCAGAGGCCCATGCCCGCATCGACGCCGTCGTGCTGGAAGCCGAGAAACGCATCATCGCCCTGCACGAGGAGCGCAAGAAGATCGACCGCGAGCTGGAGTTCTACCAGGGTGATCCGGCCAAGGCGCCGCCGGCCCTGCGTCGCCAGATCGACTATGTCACGCAAGGCCTTCAGGCGCAGCGGCGTTTCATCGGGGTGCAGGAAAACGAACGCCAGCGCGTCGATGCCCGTTTCAACGAAGAGCTGCAGCGGCTCACGGAGCTGTGGCAGGCCCAGCAACGTGTCGGTGGCGCCGCGCCATGACGGGCGAACGCCGCTCCGCCGGCGGTCGCGCGTGCATGCCCCGTTGATGACCCCCGCCCGTCGCGACGCCTCGGATGCGAAGCGGCGTGCGCCGGCGCAGGGCGGCTGAATGCGCTCCTCGGACCCACAACCCGTCGTACGCGACGTCGTGCTGGTCGGCGGCGGCCACAGCCATGTCGGCGTGTTGCGGAACTTCGCGATGCGACCGGTGCCGGGTGTGCGTATCACGCTGGTGTGCACCGATGCGCACACGCCGTACTCGGGCATGTTGCCCGGGTATGTCGCCGGGCACTACGACTACGACGCGGTCCACATCGACCTGAGCCGGCTCGCGCAGTTCGCCGGTGCGCGTTTCATCCGCGCCGAGGTCATCGGCATGGACCGCAGCGAACGCCGTCTGCTGTTGCGCGACCGGCCGTCGCTGGCGTATGACCTGGCCTCGATCAACATCGGCTCCACGCCGCAGGTCGGTGCGGTCCCCGGCGCGGCCGAGCACGCGGTCGCGGTCAAGCCCATCCACCGGTTCAACCAGCGCTGGCTGGCCCTGCTCGCGCGGATCGACGCGCATGCCGGCCCGGCGACCATTGCCGTGGTCGGCGGTGGCGCGGGTGGTGTCGAGCTGACGCTGGCGATGCAGTACCGGCTGCGCGCCACGCTGCGTGCGCACGGCCGCGATCCCGATGCGCTGGTGTTCCATCTGTTCACCGCCGACGCCACGGTGCTGCCCACGCACAACGACGCCGTGCAGCGGCGGTTCGCCGACGTGTTGCGCGAACGCGGCGTCCAGGTGCATCTCGATGCCGCGGTGCAGGAGGTCCGGGGCGGCCGGCTGCGCACGCAGGACGGCGTGTGGTTCGATGCCGACGAGATCGTCTGGGTCACGCAGGCCGGCGGTGCGCCCTGGTTGCAGGGCACCGGGCTGGCGCTGGACGATCGCGGCTTCGTGCGCGTCAACGATGCCTTGCAGTCGGTCAACGATCCGCGCGTTTTCGCCGCCGGCGACGTGGCCAGCATCGACGCCCATCCGCTGGAGAAGGCCGGCGTGTTCGCGGTTCGCATGGCCGCGCCGCTGGCGCGCAACCTGCGCCGGGCGCTGGCGCAGCAACCGCTGCAACCCTACCGGCCGCAGCGCCGCTGGCTGGCGCTGATCAGCACCGGCGACCGTTTTGCCGTCGCCTCGCGCGGCGGTCTGTCGTTTGCCGGCGCCTGGGTCTGGCGCTGGAAGGACTGGATCGATCGCCGCTTCATGCGCCGTTTCAGCGAATTCCCCCCGATGGACGCACCGTCCGATGCACCGGGCGGCGCGCCGGGCGTGGTGCTGACGCAGGAGGAGTCGCTGCAGGCGGTCTCGGCGATCGCGATGCGCTGCGGCGGATGCGGTGCCAAGGTGGGCGCGAACGTGTTGTCGCGCGCGCTGGCCGACCTGGTGCCGGCGCCGAATGACGACGTGCTGATCGGCCTGCATGCACCCGACGACGCCGCCATCGTGCGGGTGCCGCCGGGCAAGGCCATGGTGCATACGGTGGACTTCTTCCGCGCCTTCATCGAAGACCCCTACGTGTTCGGCCAGATCGCCGCCAACCATGCGCTGGGCGACATCTTCGCGATGGGGGCGCAGCCGCAAAGCGCCACCGCCATCGCCACGGTGCCGCCGGGCCTGGAGGACAAGGTCGAGGACCTGCTGCGCCAGATGATGACCGGCGCGGTGCAGGTGCTCGATGCGGCCGGTTGTGCACTGGTCGGCGGCCATACCGGCGAGGGCCGCGAACTGGCGCTGGGTTTTGCCGTCAACGGCCTGGTCGACGCATCGCTGCAAGGCGTGTTGCGCAAGGGCGGCATGCGCGCCGGCGAGGTGCTGGTGCTGACCAAGCCGATCGGTACCGGCACCTTGTTCGCCGCCCATGCCCGCGGCGTCGCGCGCGGGCGCTGGGTGCAGGGCGCGCTCGACGTGATGCGCCAGTCCAACCAGGCCGGCGCCCGGGTGTTGATGGCGCACGGCGCGAGCGCGTGCACCGACCTGACCGGTTTCGGCCTGCTCGGCCACCTGGTCGAGATGACGCGCCCGTCGGGTGTCGACGCGCGGCTGCGGATGTCGGCGCTGCCGCTGCTCGACGGCGCGCAGGCGTGTGTGCTGCAAGGCATCGTCAGTTCGCTGCAGGCGTCCAACGTGCGCCTGCGCCGGGCGCTGCACAACCAGGCCGAGTTTGTGCAGCACCCGCGATATCCGCTGCTGTTCGATCCGCAGACCGCGGGCGGATTGCTGGCCAGTATCCCGGCGGCCCAGGCGGGCGCGTGTATCGACGCGCTGCACGCGGCCGGTTATGCCGACGCGGCGGTGATCGGTGCGGTGTTGCCACAGGGCGACGCGCTGGCGCCGATCACGCTGGCAGACTGAAGCCGCCACGGCAGCACGGGTGTTGGTCGCGGCCGCGGCCGTGCGCTACCTCGTGCGCGGACGGGGCCGTCGGCGCGCTGCCTCAGCCCAGTTTCTTGCGCAGCAGTTCGTTGACCTGGCTCGGATTGGCCTTGCCGCGGCTGGCCTTCATGACCTGGCCGACCAGCGCGTTGAACGCCTTGTCCTTGCCCTGGCGGAACTCCTCGACGCTTTTTGCATTGGCGGCGACCACCTCGTCGACGATGGCCTCGAGGGCGCCGCTGTCGTTCATCTGGCGCAATCCCTTGGCCTCGATGACGGCGTCGACGTCCGTGCCCTCGCCGGTCCACAAGGCCTCGAACACTTGGCGTGCGGCGTTGTTCGACACCGTGCCGTCGGCGATGCGCCGCACCAGCGCGGCCAGGGTCGCGGCGTCGACGCTCGACGCGTCCACCTCGATTTCCTGGGCATTGAGCCGGCGCGACAACTCGCCGGTGATCCAGTTGCACACCAGCTTGGGTTGCCCGCCGGCGGCCACCGCGTCCAGGAAATAACGCGCCATGGACTTGCTCTGCGTGAGGATGGCCGCGTCGTATTCCGACAGGCCGTGTTCGCTGGCCAGGCGCGCGCGCAACACGTGCGGCAACTCCGGCATGTCGGTGCGCACCGTGTCGACCCAGTCGCGCGCAATCACCAGCGGCGGCAGGTCCGGGTCCGGGAAGTAACGGTAGTCGGCGGCGTCTTCCTTGGTGCGCATCGCACGGGTCTCGCCGGTGGCCGGGTCGAACAACACCGTGGCCTGCTCGATCGCGTGGCCGTCCTCGATCTGCTCGATCTGCCAGCGCACCTCGAAGTCGATGGCCTGCTGCATGAACCGGAAGCTGTTCAGGTTCTTGATCTCGCGCCGCGTGCCCAGCGGCGCGCCGGGTTTGCGCACCGATACGTTGGCGTCGCAGCGGAAACTGCCCTCCTGCATGTTGCCGTCGCAGATGCCGATCCAG
>JBFIDI010000315.1:0-6980 GCA_041581405.1 Burkholderiaceae bacterium | reverse complement strand
TCTTTCCCCATAGCGCCGTCTCGTACTTCGTCAGTTATTACGACTATTACCAGCCCGAGGCCTACGTGCCGCAGCGCGACCTGTTCATCGAGAAGGACTCGGCGATCAACGAACACATCGAGCAGATGCGGCTGTCGTGTACCAAGAGCGTGCTGGAGCGGCGCGACGTGGTGATCGTGGCCACGGTGTCGGCGATCTACGGCATCGGCCAGCCCGAGGCCTACCACCAGATGGTGATGACGCTGCGTGTGGGCGACCAGATGGGCCAGCGCGACGTGATCGCGCAGCTGGTGCGCATGCAGTACCAGCGCAACGAGGAGGACTTCTCGCGCGGCAAGTTCCGGGTGCGCGGCGACACCATCGACGTGTTTCCGGCCGAACACAGCGAGCTGGCGATCCGCATCGAGTTGTTCGACGACGAGATCGAAACGCTGCAGCTGTTCGACCCGCTGACCGGGCGCATCAAACAGAAGATTCCGCGTTTCACCGTCTACCCGAGCAGCCACTACGTGACGCCGCGCGACCGGGTGCTGGCCGCGGTCGAGACGATCAAGCTCGAGCTGGCGGACCGGCTCAAGCAACTGGTGGCCGATGGCAAGCTGGTCGAGGCCCAGCGGCTCGAGCAGCGCACCCGGTTCGACCTGGAGATGCTCAGCGAGGTCGGGCACTGCAAGGGCATCGAGAACTACACACGCCATCTGTCGGGCGCGGCGCCGGGCGATCCGCCGGCCACTCTGACCGACTACCTGCCCAAGGACGCGGTGATGTTCCTGGACGAGTCGCACGTGCTGATCGGGCAGTTCGGCGCCATGTACAACGGCGACCGTTCGCGCAAGACCACGCTGGTCGAATACGGCTTCCGGTTGCCGAGCGCACTGGACAACCGGCCGCTCAAGTTCGAGGAGTTCGAGGCCCGCATGCGCCAGGCGGTCTTCGTGTCGGCGACGCCGGCGCAATACGAGAAGGACCATGCGGGCCAGGTGGTCGAGCAGCTGGTGCGGCCCACCGGCCTGGTCGACCCGCAGGTCGAGGTGCGGCCGGCCACCCACCAGGTCGACGACGTGCTGCACGAGATCCGGCTGCGGGTGGAGCGCTCGGAGCGGGTGCTGATCACGACGCTGACCAAGCGCATGGCCGAGCAACTCACCGACTACCTGACCGACAACGGCGTCAAGGTACGTTACCTGCACAGCGACGTGGACACCGTCGAGCGGGTGGAGATTTTGCGTGATCTGCGGCTGGGCACGTTCGACGTGCTGGTGGGCATCAACCTGCTGCGCGAGGGGCTGGACATTCCCGAGGTCTCGCTGGTGGCCATCCTGGACGCCGACAAGGAAGGTTTCCTGCGTTCCGAGCGCAGCCTGATCCAGACCATCGGCCGCGCGGCGCGCAACCTGGGCGGGCGCGCCATCCTGTATGCCGACCGGGTGACCGACTCGATGGAGCGAGCGATCGGCGAGACCAACCGCCGGCGCGAGCGCCAGCTGGAATACAACCAGGCACACGGCATCACGCCGCGCTCCATCATCAAGAACGTGCGCGACCTGATCGACGGCGTCTACAGCGAGAAGGCCGGGCGTGAGATCGAGCGCATGGAACAGGATGCGCTGCAGCGGGCCCAGGTCGAGGAGATGAGCGAGAAGGACGTGAGCCGCGAGATCAAGCGACTGGAGAAGCTGATGATGGAACATGCGCGCAACCTGGCGTTCGAGCAGGCGGCCCAGGTGCGCGATCAGCTGGTCAATCTCAAGAAACGCGCCTTCGGTGCCGGGGGCAGCGATCCGTCCTTGCCGAGCGCGGCTTGACGCGGCCCCACATCGGCGTCGCCCGCCATTGTGGCGGCCGCGGTCACGCTGCCGGTCGGGCAGGGTTGGCCGGGACGGGGGTGCCGGCCTGCGGATCGGGGCCGCCGGCCGCGTGGCGTCTGAGCAGCCGGCGCATGTGCAGCGAGTCGCCTTGTGCCGCCTGCCACACCAGGCCGGGCGCCAATACGTGGCTGCCCCGGGGCAGTTCGTGCAAGGCCAGGTCGACCAGTTCGGCGACCCTGGCGGCGCGCACCGGTTGCTCGGACGCGGGCACCATGAAACGCGTGACGCCCAGCATCCAGCCCGCGAGCCGGTCCAGGTGATGCCGGTGCGCGACCCGGGCCGGTTTCTGGGCGCTGCGCAGCAGGATCAGCCGGTCGATCGGCAGCGCGGCCAGCGCGTGTTCGTCCAGGTTGGCCAGGCCACTCTTGAGCGACTCCGGCAGGCTGCCTTGCGCGTGGGGCAATACGACGGCCAGCGTGTGCACGCCGCAGTGGGCGAGCCAGGTGCCCAGGGCCGGCAGTTGTTCCGGCCGAGGGGTCCACAAGGCCTTCTCGCGCCCGTAGAACATCCGCGGCGGATCGAACATCACGACGGCGATGTCGGCCGGCAGCCGCGGCCAGCGCGAGAAATCGTCTCGGCCCGGCTCGGCTGCCGGCACCACCTGCAGGTCGACGTGCCGCATGCCCTGGTGCATTGGCATCGTGGCCAGTACGTCGGTATGGCGCGCCCGGTGCATGCCGACCAGGCGCCGAACGACGGCTTGGCCCAGCACGCCCGTCGCTCCGGCGATCAGCAGGCGCGGCAGGGCGGCGGTGCGCGCGGACGGGCGTTGCGCGCCGGCAAGGACATGGTCAGGTGACAGGGACACGCCGCGATGCTAACCAGCCGGGGGCGGATGTCGTCGTGCCCGCGAAACGGACGCCTCCGGTGCGCCCGGCCCGCCGGGGCGAGGCGTTACCATCGTGTGTCGGACAGGAACGGATCGTTGGGCTCGTGCCGCGGCAGTGACGCATTCCGACCAGCATGGGTCGCATGAGTACCAATCGCATACGATCAAGGCCTTTTTGTGACTGTCCGGTTTGCTTACTCGACTAAATCGATAGGTCTTCAGATATACTTGAACTATTCAGTCAACAACCCATCTACCCACGCATGGAGTCCGGAACCGTACAGGCGGTGCTCCAGATGGGTAGCGTCAGAGGCCCACAAGGCATCCGGACGGGTTCGTTGATGAGTTCAATCCAACTGAAGGAGTTTGCAATGCGTCTTACAACCAAAGGTCGTTTCGCCGTGACCGCAATGATCGATCTGGGTCTGCGCCAGAGCAATGGCCCGGTCACGCTGGCCGCGATCAGTCAGCGCCAGCAAATTTCCTTGTCCTATCTCGAGCAGCTGTTCGGCAAATTGCGCCGGCACGAACTGGTCGAGTCGACCCGGGGCCCGGGCGGCGGTTATACGCTGGCACGCAAGGCGGCCGACATCACGGTGGCCGACATTATCGTGTCGGTCGACGAGCCGATCGACGCCACCCAGTGCGGCGGCAAGGAAAACTGCCTGGGCGAAGGCGCCCGCTGCATGACGCACGACCTCTGGGCCTCGCTGAACGTGCGCATGGTGGAGTTCCTGGACTCGGTCACGCTGCAGAAACTGGTCGACGAACAACTGGCCAAGGGCTTGCAGATCGAGGACAAGCCCCACGTCAAACGTGCCATCTCGGCGATGCCGGTGACCAAGCCGTTGCGGGTGAACGCGCCCAATTCGGTGTTTGCACTGGGCAATGCCTTGATGAAGTCCTGACGCCGGACGGCCGCGGGTCCGCGACCCGCCGCCGCCATCGAGTCGCACCACACCGGACCCCCACCTGAATCAGAAAGTGATCGAAGAGCCCGCCATGGATACCACGCCCCATTTCCCCATCTACATGGACTACAGCGCCACCAATCCCTGCGACGAACGCGTGGTGGATGCCATGGTGCCGTGGTTGCGCCAGCACTTCGGCAACCCGGCGTCGCGCAGCCACGCGTGGGGCTGGGAGGCCGAGGCGGCGGTCGAGACCGCGCGCGGCCATGTCGCGGCGCTGATCGGAGCCGACCCGCGCGAAATCGTCTGGACCTCCGGCGCCACCGAGTCGAACAACCTGGCGCTCAAGGGTGCGGCCGGCTTCTACAAGAGCAAGGGCAAACACATCATCACGGTCAAGACCGAGCACAAGGCGGTGCTCGATACCTGCCGCGAACTGGAGCGCCAGGGTTTCGAGGTGACCTACCTGGACGTCCAGGAGGATGGCCTGGTGGACCTGGAGGTGTTCAAGGCGGCGATCCGCCCCGACACCATCCTGGCCAGCGTGATGTTCGTCAACAACGAGATCGGCGTGATCCAGGACATCGCCGCGATCGGCGCCATCTGCCGGTCCAAGGGCGTGATCTTTCACGTGGACGCGGCGCAGGCGACAGGCCGCGTACCGTTCAACCTGGCCGAACTGCCGGTCGACCTGATGAGCCTGACGGCGCACAAGACCTACGGCCCCAAGGGTATCGGCGCCTTGTTCGTGCGGCGCAAGCCGCGGGTGCGCATCGAGGCCCAGATGCACGGTGGTGGCCATGAGCGCGGCATGCGTTCGGGCACCTTGCCGACGCACCAGATCGTCGGCATGGGCGAGGCCTACCGCATCGCCAAGGAAGAAATGGCACAGGAAAACCTGCGCATCCAGGCCCTGCACGACCGGCTGGTCGCAGGCCTGCAGGACATCGAGCAGGTGTTCATTAACGGGCATCCGGAAAAACGCGTGCCGCACAACGTCAACATCAGCTTCAACTATGTCGAAGGCGAGTCGCTGATCATGGGCATCAAGGGCCTGGCGGTATCCAGCGGCTCGGCCTGTACGTCGGCGAGCCTGGAGCCCAGCTACGTATTGCGCGCGCTCGGTCGCAGCGACGAGCTGGCGCACAGCAGCCTGCGCATGACGATCGGCCGCTACACCACGCAGGAAGAGATCGATTACGCAATCGACACGATCAAGAGCAACGTGGCCAAGCTGCGTGATCTCAGTCCGCTGTGGGAGATGTACCAGGACGGCATCGACATCAGCACCATCCAGTGGGCCGCCCACTGACGCATTCGTTCAGAGTTTTCGAGAGTGAGGTAACACCATGGCATATTCCGAAAAAGTCGTAGACCACTATGAAAATCCCCGCAACGTCGGCTCCTTCGACAAGGGCGACGAGGCCGTAGGCACCGGCATGGTGGGTGCGCCCGCCTGCGGCGACGTGATGAAGCTGCAGATCAAGGTCAACGCCCAGACCGGCGTGATCGAGGATGCGCGGTTCAAGACCTATGGCTGCGGTTCGGCCATCGCGTCGTCGTCGCTGGTGACCGAATGGGTCAAGGGCAAGACCCTGGACCAGGCCGCCGCGCTGAAGAACAGCGAGATCGCCGAAGAACTGGCGCTGCCGCCGGTGAAGATCCACTGCTCCATCCTGGCCGAGGACGCGATCAAGGCCGCAGTCGACGATTACAAGAAGAAGCACGCGAACTGACATGGGTGTTTCGTTGTCAGAAGCCGCTGCCCGGCATGTCAATCGTTATCTTGCCAAGCGTGGCAAGGGGGTGGGCGTGCGCCTGGGTGTCAAGACCACCGGCTGCTCGGGCCTGGCCTACACACTGGAATACGTCGACGAATTGACCGGCGACGACGTCGTGTTCGAGGAACACGGCGTCAAGGTGCTGGTCGATCCCAAGAGCATGGCCTACATCGATGGCACGCAGCTCGACTACGTGCGCGAAGGCCTGAACGAAGGGTTTCGGTTCAACAATCCGAACGAACGCGACAAGTGCGGATGTGGCGAGTCGTTCCGGGTGTAGGCCCGCGTCGCCGGAGCCCCGCGGGAGCATGCCATGTCTGAGACGCCGCTGACGCTGGCGGCCACCGACTTCGAGCTCTTCGGCGTTCCGCGGCGTTTTGCACAGGATCGCAGTGCGCTCGATGCGCGCTGGAAGCAGTTGCAGCGCGAGGCCCATCCGGACCGGTTTGCGGCGCAGGACGTGGCCACGCAGCGCCGCGCCATGCAATGGTCGGTGCGCATCAACGAGGCCTACCAGCGCCTGAAGGACCCGCTCAAGCGGGCCGCTTACCTGTGCGAGCTGGCCGGCGCGCCGATCAACGCGCATGACAACACAGCCATGCCGGCCGAGTTCCTGATGCAGCAGATGGCCTGGCGCGAGGCGCTCGACGATGCGCAGGACGCGGACCAGGTGCAGGTGCTGCTGGACGAGGTGATGCTCAGCCGGCAGCAGGCGCTGGCGCGCTGCGAGCAGTTGCTCGACGAAGCCGACGATGCCGCGCAGGCGGTCGGCGTGGTGCGCGCACTGATGTTCATCGAACGGTTTTGCGCCGATATCGATACCCGTTTTGAAACCTTGCAGTCGCAAGCCGTTGCGCAGGCCCCTGGCCGCGGTGCCACGGACGGCGGCTGAAGCGGGGCCTGTGGGCCCCTGGTGAGTCATGGCTTTATTGCAGATTTCCGAACCCGGTCAGACACCGAACCCGCACGAGCGCCGAGTGGCGGTCGGCATCGACCTGGGCACCACGCATTCGCTGGTTGCCGCGGTGCGCAGCGGCACGGCCGAATGCCTGCCCGACGAGCAGGGCAGGGTCATCCTGCCGTCGGTCGTGCGTTACCTGGCCGATGGCCGGCGCGAGATCGGCGCCGCGGCCGTGCAGGCGATGCAGGGGGATCCCCAGAACACGATTGCCTCGGTCAAGCGCTTCATGGGCCGAAACCTGAAGGACGTGGCCGACAGCGGGCGCCTGCCGTACCGCTTCGTCGACAAGCCCGGCATGCTCGCCATCGACACCGCGGCCGGCGAGAAGTCGCCGGTCGAGGTCAGCGCCGACATCCTGGCGACGCTGCGTTACCGGGCCGAAGACAGCCTGGGCGACGACCTGGTCGGGGCCGTGATCACGGTACCGGCGTATTTCGACGACGCGCAGCGCCAGGCCACCAAGGACGCGGCGCGGCTGGCCGGCCTGCATGTGCTGCGCCTGATCAACGAACCCACCGCGGCCGCGATCGCGTATGGCCTGGACAACGCCAGCGAGGGTGTGTATGCGATCTACGACCTGGGTGGCGGCACCTTCGACATCTCCATCCTGCGCCTGACCCAGGGTGTGTT
>JBFIDI010000314.1:0-6981 GCA_041581405.1 Burkholderiaceae bacterium | reverse complement strand
TCGCTGCGCGTGCGCGGCAGCGGCGTCGGCGTCGTCGTGCCGGCGAACGGCAGCGGCGTATAGAAATACAGCCGCACCTCGCTCTCGTCCAGGTCCAGCAGCCGGGCCAGATCCTGCCGCGAGCGATCGGACGTCAACCACCCCGGTCGGTCGGGGTCGGGGGCCTGCCGTTGCACGGTGCGCAGCAACGGGCGCGCGTATTGCGCGTCGGCGACGTCGCCCGCCAGCACGCTGGCGATATCGGCCAACTCGTATTGCGGCGCCGGGGACGGCGGCAGCAGCAGCGACAACGCAAGTGTGACCACCTGTGCCACCACCAGGCCGCCGATCAACAAGGCCAGGATCTGCAGCGCCAGCGGCGGGCCGCGCCAGCGCCGGGCCGGTCGGGAGATGTTCATGACGTTGGTGCCCATGGTGGTGTCGACGGCACGCCTGCGAGGGGAAAACCGCCACTGTAAACGCCAGGTATTTCCGCGCGGTTTCCCACGCAACAGATTGTGACCCCTGATTACGCGGCGGAAACAATGCGGCAATGCGCGACAACTACAAACGGTCGATGCAAACAAGTGCCAGCGCCTGCGCCGCGAACCCCGACACCCGCATCCTGATCGTCGACGACGACGACGGCATACGCAGCCTGGTTTCTTCCTATCTGCAGAAACACGGCCTTCGGGTCGACGTTGCCGGCCATGTGGCCGAGATGCGCGACCGTCTGGCGCGAGACCGCTACGCGCTGATCGTGCTCGACCTGATGATGCCCGGCGAGGACGGGCTCAGCGCCTTGCGCGCCCTGCAGCGCAGCGGCGGGCCGCCGGTCATCATGCTGTCGGCCGTGGGCACCGACGTGGATCGCATCGTCGGCCTCGAGGTGGGGGCCGAGGACTATCTGGCCAAGCCCTGCAACCCGCGCGAGCTGCTCGCGCGCATCCGGACCGTGCTGCGGCGCAACGACGCCACGGCGGCCCCACGCGCCACGGCGCCGACGGCGGACAGCCACGGCGACATCGACGGAACGCTGGTGCTGCGATTTGCCGCGTGGCGCATGGACCTCGTCGCCAGGCAGTTGTTCGATCCCGCCGGCGATCCGGTCGCGTTGTCGGACGGAGAGTTCAGGCTGTTGCGTGCGTTCGTCCAGCATCCGCGCCGGGTACTGACGCGCGAACAACTCATGGACTACGCACGCGGCGCGGAGACGAACACCTTCGACCGCGCCATCGACGTGCAGGTCAGCCGCCTGCGCCGCAAGCTCGCGGTCGACGCCGAGCGCACCGAACTGATCCGCACCGTGCGCCACGAAGGCTACATGTTCCTGCCCCCGGTGACACGCGGCCACTGAACCGCGGATCGGGTCACCGACCCGACACACGGCCGCAAGACGCTGAAATTCCGTGGCAACACGGGGGCGCGAAGCTCTGGTTTCCCAACCAACCGGAGCGACTCTTGATAGATCTCCCAGCCTGCTGCCGCGAAGACGCAGCGCCCGCTCGCGAACGCAACCTCCACCGTCCCGGAAAGAACCAGGCCGACGCGCTGGCGACGGCATTGCCGTCGCCGCGACGCGATGCGGCCCTGCGCAACCGAATCTCTTGGACCTGGAAGGAGCCATCATGAACCTGGATGCCTCGACCCTTCACGATCTGACGCGCATGGCGCTGGTGTTTGCACACGTCACAGCCTGCGCCGTCGCAGTCGGATTTGCCTTCTTCGCCGATTTCCGCGTCTTGAAGGCGCGCGGCTCACTCAGGCCCAGAGACCTCGAAGTCGTGCAACAGGTCGCCACGTTCGTGGTTGCGGCCTTGCTGGCACTCTGGGTCACCGGTGCCGGCATCATCCTGCTGGACTTCGGCCACGTGCCCTCGATGAACGAACTGCTGGCACGCCCCAAGGTCGCGGCCAAGCTCTTCGTCGTGTCGGTGCTGACGCTCAACGGCGTGTTGCTTCATGTCTATGCCTTGCCCCGGATGAACCGGATCGACCTCGCGTCGTCGATGATCGGCGGGGTGTCGGCCACGAGCTGGGTGTTCGCGATCTTTCTGGGCGTCGGCAAGCCGCTGGCGACACTGTTGTCGGCGGGTCAGTTCCTGTTGCTGTACGGCTTCGCGCTGGTCGTCGGCATCGCCACCGCTGCCGCGGTCCATGTGCTCGCACATGGCGCGGCGCGTGGCGGTCGCACCGCGCACGTGCAGCCGTGAGGCACCGGCATTCCGATCGGTCATTGCCGACTGGCGAGCGCCTGCGCCACGGGCCCGGCGGCGCCCGTTGGGCCGGCCGTCGGGGCGACGGGTGCCGATGATGCGGGTCGCAGCCCATCGGCCGGTGGCCGCATCGCGCGCGGCGCCGGGCGCCGGCCGAGCAATCCGAACACACAGGACGCACCGATCACGAGTTCGATCACCGCGGCCGCCACGAGACCCGGTTCCGGCCAACCGTCGAGGGCGATCGCGAACCATCGGGACAGGCCGTAGGACAGAAAGACGGCCGCGCCGACGCCCAAGGAATAACCGGCCAGCCGCGGGCGCAGCAGACCCGCGAGCATGATCAGTCCCATGGTCAGCAGCGCGCCGCCCGGCGCACGGATCTCGCTCAGAAGGCTGGTGTTGTCGCCCAGCGCGATTCCGTTGCTCGCATGGAATGCGATCGGTACGGCCAGGATCGCGGCGCCGATTCCGATGGCCGTCGAACCGCTGATGAACAGGATGATCTTCTGGGTCGATGTCGTGGTCATGGCATGGGTTCCTTTCTTGGGATGGGCAAGCGCGGCGCCGGGGTCCGGCGCCATCCCGGGGTCGTTACGCCGCGGCGCGCCAGGCACCGGACGCGGCGGCCATGCGGCAGAAGTGACTGAAGTCACGCGGCTCGCGGCCCAGTGCGCGCTGCACACCGTCGCCCAGCCATTCGTTGCGCCCGTCGAGTGCCTCCTGGCAGACATGGGTGAACACGTCGGCGATGAATGCGCCGCCGATCGGCACCATCGCCGCGTGGAACTGCGCCAGCGTGATGGGTTGGTAACGCACCGGCCGCCCTGCGACCGCCGACAGTTCCGCTGCCGCTTCCGAGAAATGCAGCAGACGCGGACCGGTGACCTCGTACAACTCGCCGCCGTGCCGTGGTTCCGTCAACGCCGCGACCGCCACGTCGGCAATGTCGTCGACATCGACGATCGGCTCGCGCACGTCACCCGCAGGCAGCGCAATGGCGCCGCCCATGACCGGGTCGCGCAGATAACCCTCGCTGAAGTTCTGCGCAAACCAGGCGCAGCGCACCAGCGTGTAGTCCACGCCCGAGTCGCGAACAACGTCCTCGCATTGCACGGCGTGGGTTTCGCCCCGCCCCGACAACAGAACAAGGCGCCGCGTCCCCATGGACCTGGCAAGTTGTGCAAACGCACCGATCTTGTCGACCGCGCCCGGGAAGGCGAGATCGGGAAAATAACAAACATAGGCCGAGGCCACGCCGTCGAGTGCCGGGGCCCAGGTCTTCCGGTCGTCCCAGTCGAACGGAATGGGGGCGCGGCGCGTGCCCGACCGGACAACGTGACCACGTCCGGTCAATGAGTCGACGATGCGGCGCCCGGTCTTGCCGCTGGCACCGGTGACGAGAATGGGAGAAGTCTGCATGGTGTGGCTCCTTCGCTGATGGGGTGCCATCAGGATGCCGCATGCGCCGCCTGCCGTATTGACAGTGCCCGCCAACCTCTTGACCGAGCCTGCCACAGCGGCCCGGCCGGGGAATACGTCACCGTTTCCGGTGTGCCTCGCGATACGCGGCAGGTGTCTGCCCTGACCAGCGCCTGAAGGCGCGGCTGAAGGCGCTTTGCTCGGAGTAGCCGCTCAGGAACGCGATTTCGGCGATCGAATGCGTACTGCGCACCAGCAGTCCTTCGCTCAGTCGCCGTTGCGCCTTCTCCATCACGCGCTGAAAGGACAGTCCGAGCCCGGCCAGGCGACGGTGCAGCGTACGCTCGCTGATCCCCAGCTGCCGCGCGACCGCGGCGGCCTTCGGCAACCCATCGCTGAGCCGGTCCGAAACATGGCGAAGCACCACCTGCTCGAACGAGGTCTCGCCGGCCCGGGCCGCCAGTTCCACATCGAGATGCGATACGAGGAAACGCGAGATCGCGGGGTCGCCCAGGCGATTGGCGCGGGCCAAGGCGCTTGACGCCACCAGCAGCGCATCCTTGTCGGATCCGAAAAACATCGGGCAACCGAAATACGCCTCGTGCGCGGACACCGACGCCGGAGCGGGGTGTTTGCAGTGCACCTCGAGCGGCGCAAACGGCAGCGGAGAGACCTGCCGGGCGATCGCCACCACACTGGCCAGCGTGGCCTCGTTGGACAGCCGCATGCCCAGCCGTCGTTCGCCCTCGCGGTGGAGGATCAGGAACGTGCCCTGGTGCTCTTCTTTGAGCTCGTAGGTCGCGACGGATGTCAGCAGCCGTGCAAATCGCTCGGCGCGTTCGAAGGATCCGCGAAGGGTCGGCGCCGTTTTCCAGGCCAGGCCGAAGGCGCCGTAGTCGTCGCATTCCATGGAGGCGCCCACCCGCAGCGGGAAACCGGTCGCATCGTCCAGGCGCGCCGCGATCGTTTCGAGCAGTTCATAGTAGGCGGTGTCGGTGATCATCTGGCCGACGTCCGCCTCGCCGGTCGGGTCGATGCCCACCGACCGCAGCAAAGCCTGTTGGTCGACCGTGTCGCCCGCCGCGGCGACGACCTTGCGCACGAAAAGCGAGGTAACCGTGCCCAGGCGGTTCGGACCACGCACCGCGAAGAACGTCAGCCGGCAGCCGCCTGCCGGGCCGCCTTTCTTTTTGCCCGCCAGGCCCCGAACAACACGAACAGGCCGGGCACGAAGATCAGCGCCCAGATCACCTTGTCCATGTTGGCCTTGACCATCGGGATGTTGCCGAAGAAGAAGCCGATGGTCACGATGCCGACCACCCACAGGATCGCCCCGATGACGTTGAACGCGGTGAACTTGGAGCGCGTCATGAACGCCACGCCGGCCACGAACGGCGCGAAGGTGCGCAGGAACGGCAGGAAACGCGCCGCGATGATGGTGATGCCACCGTATTTCTCGTAGAACGCATGCGCCTGGTCGAACGCACGCTTGTTGAAGAAACGTGAGTTCTCCCACTGGAACACCTTGGGCCCGAAATACCGGCCGATGCTGTAGTTGCACTGGTCGCCCAGAATGGCGGCCACGACCAGCAGTCCCATCACGGTCGGGTAGTCCATCAGCCCGGCGCCGGCCATCGCGCCCACGACGAACAGCAGCGAGTCGCCGGGCAGGAAGGGCATCACGACCAGGCCGGTCTCGACGAAGATGATCAGGAACAGCAGCGCGTAGACCCACGCGCCGTATTGCTGCACGAAGGCATCGAGGTACTGGTCGACATGCAGGATGAAATCGAGGATGAAGGCGGCAAGTTCCATGGGGCCGGATTATCGCCGCCGTCGTGACCGGCCCGTGGCACGGCTCCTAAAATGCCCCGGTGAACGCCATTCTTGTTGCCCCCGCGCCGCGCCGCGCCATCCGCGAACTCCCCGATGAACTGATCAGCCAGATCGCCGCCGGGGAGGTCGTGGAGCGCCCGGCCTCGGTGGTGCGCGAACTGATCGACAACGCGCTCGATGCCGGTGCGCGCACCATCACCGTGCGCCTGCTCGCCGGCGGCGTACGCCTGATCGCGGTCGAGGACGACGGCATGGGCATCGTGCGCGAGGAACTGCCGATGGCGTTCAAGCGCCATGCCACCAGCAAGATCGGCAACCTGCAGGAACTCGAATCGGTGGGCAGCTTCGGTTTTCGGGGCGAGGCGCTGGCCGCCATCAACGCCATTGCCGATTGCACCATCGCCTCGCGCGCCGACGGCGCCAGCGGCGCGTTCGCACTGGACGGGCGCAGCGGCGAACTGCGGCCGATCGCGCGTGCCACCGGCACCACGGTCGAAGTCAAGGAGTTGTTCTTCAGCACGCCGGCGCGGCGCAAGTTCCTCAAGACCGACGCCACCGAACTGGCCCATTGCCTGGAGGCGGTGCGCCGCCCGGCACTGGCGCGACCGGACGTCGGCTTCGCGTTGTGGCACGAAGGCCGGCTGGTGCAGCAATGGCGCGCCTGCGCCGGCAGCGCGGACGCCGCGGCGGCGGCCAGGCAGGCGCAACGCATGGCCGACGTGCTCGGCGCCGACTTCGTCGAACGCTCGGTCCCGCTGGCGGACAACGACGACGCCCTCGACGCCCCCGACGAACAGCAGCAGCATCAACCCGCACACCGGCGCGACCACCCGCACCCGGTGCGGGTGCGCGGCCGCGTCGGCATCCCGGACGCCGCCCGCGCGCGTGGCGACCAGCAGTTCTGCTACGTCAACGGCCGCTTCGTGCGCGACAAGGTGCTGCAACATGCGGTGCGCAGCGCCTACGAGGACGTGCTGCACGGCCAGCGCCAGCCGGTCTACGTGTTGTACCTGGACATGGACCCGGCCCGTGTCGACGTCAACGTGCACCCAACCAAGATCGAGGTGCGGTTCCGCGACAGCCGCGAGGTGCACCAGGCGGTGCGCCGTGCCGTGCAGGACGCATTGGCGCGGCCCCGGGCCGGCGGCGCCGAAAACACCGTGCCGGCGCCGGGCCTGTCCGCGGGCCGCGAGGCGGCCGCTCAAGTCGCTGGCGCTGCAGGCGCGACGACACCTTTCGTGGCCCGCGGCTGGTCCCAGCCCGCCATGCCGTATGCGGCGCCCGCCGCCGCCGGTCACCGCGTGTCCGACTTCGAGGCCTTGTGGCCGGTGCGCCGCAGCGAGACCACGGCGGATACCGGCACGTCCGGTGCCGTTCCGGCCGGCGGCACCATCACGGGCGCCGTTCCGGCAGGCGGCACCATCGCGGGCGCCGCCCCGGCCATGGCCGCAATCGACGCGGGCCACGGCGACGACGCGGCAGCGGCCGCCGCCTGGCCGCTGGGGCGCGCGCGGGCCCCGCTGCAAGG
>JBFIDI010000313.1:0-6983 GCA_041581405.1 Burkholderiaceae bacterium | reverse complement strand
GGCCAGCTGGTTCTTGCTGGTGCGCTCGTTGCCGCTGACCTGCCCGGCGGCGGCATTGTCCAGGTAGGCGCGAAAGGTCGAGACCTCGATCACCTCGTGTTCGCGGCCCCGGCCGAACACCACGTGCACGATGCGAAAGCGCCGCCCGATGATGAAGGCGCGCCGGAACAGGCCCTTGACCTGTTCCGGCGTGGCATTGGTGGCGACGTCGAAATCCTTGGGCCGCAGGCCGACCAGCAGGTCGCGCACGGCTCCGCCGACGATGTAGGCCTCGAAACCGGCCTGCTTGAGCGTGCGCACCACGGTGGCGGCGCGATCGTCGACCAGCGCCGGGTCGATCTTGTGTTCGTCCGCCATCACGTCGCGGCGCTTGCCGAACAAGGAACGGCTGCCGGCGGCGGGCTTCTTGCCCAGGAGTTTGTCGATGAAATTCTTGATCATGGTGTGGGGGAAAACAGGTCCAGTATGCGCCATCCGCGCGCCAGGGCAATTGCGCGCAGGCGCGGGTCCGGGTTGGTCGCCACCGGTTCATGGGCACGCTCGAGCAGCGGCAGGTCGTTCGTGGAATCGGAATAGAAGGTGACGGCCACGTCCGCCCAGTCCAGGCCGCGCGCATGCAGCCATTGTTCGAAGCGCAGCACCTTGCCCTCGCGCGCCGACGGCACGCCGGCGATGGCTCCGGTGATCCAGCCGGTGCCGCCCGGCGCGTCGTCGATCTCCAGTTCCACCGCGATCAGCTCGCTCACGCCCAACGCCTCGGCGATCGGCCGCGTGACGAAGGCATTGGTGGCCGTGATGATCGCGACCTGGTCACCCCGGCGCTGGTGATGGCGCACCAGCGCCAGCGCCTCCTCGCGGATCGCGGGCCGCACCACCTGCTCCATGAACCGCGCATGGGCCTCGCGCGAGGCCTGCGGCCCGTGCCGGCGCACGGCCTCGGTGGCAAAACGCACGTAGTCGTGGATGTCCAGCGTGCCGGCCTGGTACTGGGCGAAAAACGCCTCGTTGCGCTGTGCGAACTGCTGCGCGTCGGTCCAGCCGATGGTGGTGGTGAACACCCCCCAGGCATGGTCGGAGTCGATCGGCAACAGCGTATGGTCCAGGTCGAACAGCGTCACCCGTTGCGCGCCGCCGTCGGCGCCGGCACGGGAGGCCGCAGGGGTCGGGTTCATCGGATCAGGATTCTTCCATCATGGCGCGGATCATCGGCACGGTGATCGCACGCTTGGTTTGCAGGGCATAGGCGTCGATCAGGTCCAGCAACTCCATCAGGCTGGGCAGGTCGCGACTGAAGCGGGTCAACATGAAATCCATGACCTCGTCGCCCAGGAACACGCCACGCGCATCGGCCGCCTGGCGCAACACCGCGCGCCGCTCGGGCTCGCTGAGCACCGCCAGTGCGAACACATGGCCCCAGCCCAGCCGGGTGCGCAGGTCGTCGCGCAGGCGCAGTCCGGCGGGTGGCTGGTCGCCGGTGCCGATGACGGCGCGCTGCAGCGTCTGCGCGTGCACGAACCAGTTGAACGCCGCCTGCTGCTGCACGGCGGTGAACAGGTGCACGTCGTCCAGCAGCACCGCGGCCCAGGACTCGGAGAACGCCGGCGGCTCCGGCATGCCGGCATCGAGCCAGCCGACCACGGCGCCCTGCTCGCGCAAGGCCTCGCGCACCGCCTTGAGCAGATGCGTCTTGCCGCTGCCCGAGGCGCCCCACAGATAGGTCGGGACCGGGGAACGCGCGGCATGGGCGCCGCCGCGCCCCAGCCACAGGTTCAGGTGCTCCCAGGCCGGCCGGTTGGGCCCTGGAAAGAAGTTCTGCATCGTCGGCCCGGTGCTCAGGCCGATATCCAGTGCGATCTGCTTCATGCCCGCTCAGTCGCCCTTGTACAGACCGCTGTCCTGATAGCTGCGAAAGGCCCGGCGGATCGCGACCAGCAAGACGGCGCTGGCCGGCAGGGCGATCAGCACGCCGACGAATCCCAGCAGCTGCCCGAAGGCCAGCAGCGCGAAGATCACCACCAGCGGATGCAGGCCGATACGCTCGCCCAGCAGGCGCGGCGTCAGGTAGAAACTCTCGAGGGTCTGGCCCAGGCCGTAGACGACGGCCACCATCAGGATGGCCTTGCCCGGCCCGGCGTTGGCCGAGAACTCGAGCACGCCGGCCAGCGTGGCCAGCACCAGCCCCAGGCCGAATCCCAGGTAGGGCACGAACACCGCCAGCCCGGTGAACACGCCGATCGGCAAGGCCAGGTCGAGCCCGAACAGGGCCAGCCCGATGCTGTAGAAGGCCGCCAGGATCAGCATCACCAGCAGTTGTCCGCGCAGGTACTGGCCCAGGACCTGGTCGGCCTCCTGCGTGAAGCTGTTGACGGCACCGCGCAGCCGCGGCGGCACCAGCTGCATCACCGATGCGACGAAACGGTCCCAGTCCATCAGCAGGTAGAACAGCGCCACCGGGATCAGCACCGCGTTGCCGATGATCGCGAACGCAACGCTGCCGCCGAGCTTGAGCGAGGCCATCATCGAGCCGAAGGCGTCGCCGACGTTGGCGTTGAGGTACTTGAGCACGAACTCCTTGATGTTGGCGACGTCCATCGACAGGCCCACCCCCATCCGCTCGAGCAGCGGCTTGATCACGGCGTTGAAGCGGTCGAACAACACCGGGATCTGCTCGCGCAGCACCGGCAGTTCCCGGGCCAGGATGGGCACGACCAGCAGCGCCACGCTGAGCAACACGACGAACAGCAGGAACTGCACCAGCAGCACCGCCAGCAACCGGGGCAACCTGCCGCCGCGCTTGCGGTCGAGCCGGTCCACCAGCGGCGTGAGCGCATACGCGAACACCGCCGCCACCACGAAGGGCGTCAGGACCGGTCCGAGCAACCAGAGAAAAAAGATGACGAACGCAGCGATCGCGCCCCATGCGGCGGCGGACTTCTGGGTTGCGGTGAACTGCATACAAGCGTGCGGGTGTCAACCCGTAGAATCTGGGCAAATTCTATCGGGGTCCGAAGCGGCCCCTGACCGCCGGCATCCCCGCCGGCCGACCGCCCTGACACCATGACCACTGCCACCCCCTCCTCTGCCCTGTCCTACAAGGATGCCGGTGTCGATATCGACGCCGGCGACGCGCTGGTCGAGCGCATCAAGCCGCTGGCCCGCAAGACCATGCGCGACGGCGTGCTGGCCGGCATCGGCGGCTTCGGCGCGTTGTTCGAAGTGCCCAAGCGTTACCGTGAACCGGTGCTGGTCAGCGGTACCGACGGCGTCGGCACCAAGCTCAAGCTGGCGTTCGAATGGAACATGCACGACACCGTGGGCATCGACCTGGTGGCCATGAGCGTCAACGACGTGCTGGTCCAGGGCGCCGAACCCCTGTTCTTCCTGGACTATTTCGCCTGCGGCAAGCTCGACGTGGACACTGCGGCGGCCGTGGTGGGCGGCATCGCACGGGGCTGCGAACTGTCCGGCTGCGCGCTGATCGGCGGCGAGACCGCCGAGATGCCCGGCATGTACCCGGCGGGCGAATACGACCTGGCCGGATTCGCGGTCGGGGCGGTCGAGAAATCGGCGATCCTCACCGGCAAGAACGTGCAGCCGGGCGACGTGGTGCTGGGACTGGCCAGCAGCGGCGTGCACTCCAACGGCTTCAGCCTGGTGCGCAAGTGCATCGACCGGGTCGCCGGCACCGGCGAGGCGCATGACGCATCGAAGCTGCCCGCGCAACTCGACGGCCAGGACTTCCGCGCCGCCCTGATGGCGCCGACCCGGCTGTACGTGAAGTCGGTACTGGCCGCGCTTGCGCTGCACCCGATCAAGGCGCTGGCGCACATCACCGGCGGCGGCCTGCTGGAGAACATCCCGCGCGTGTTGCCCGACGGCATGGCGGCCCACCTGACCAAGGGCAGCTGGCCGAAGTCCGAACTGTTCGCCTGGCTGCAGCAGACCTCCGGCATCGACGACCACGAGATGAACCGCACCTTCAACAACGGCATCGGCATGGTGGTGGTCGTGGACGCGGCGCATGCCGAGGCCACCGCCAGCACCTTGCGCGAACACGGCGAGACGGTGCACCGCATTGGCGCCATCGCGCCCCGCGCCGAGGGCGCGGCCGTCGAGATCCGCTGACCGCGCCGGCGCCCCGGCGCGCCGCGCGAGCTCAGTCGCTGCGCGCGCGACGCAGCTCGGTGACCCGCGCGGCGATCGCGTCGATGTCCAGGCCTTCCTCGACGTTGGCCAGATAGGCCTCCAGATCCTGCACCGCCTGGGCGCTGTGCCCGAGTTCGGCATGCGCCAGGCCGCGGTCGCGGTATTCGGCCCAGGCCTGCGGCAGCAGCACGATGAGCCGGTCCTGCACCGCGATCATGCGGCCCCAGTCTTCCTGGGTGCGGTGGATCTCCTTGAGATTGCGCAACATCCGCGCGACGATCTCGCGCGGCGGCGCGGCCTGCAGATACAGGCCCAGCGGCACCTCGAATTCGTCGACCAGGCCGCTGCTGCGCCGGTACGGCTCCAGGCGCTCGGACAACTGCTCGCGGCTCAGCGACTGCCCGTCGAGCGGATCGATCACCACCTGGCCCTTGGGCAGGTTGACCTTGACCATGAAATGCCCCGGAAAACCGACGCCGCGCGCCGCCAGGCCCAGGCCTTGCGCGAGTTCGAGCCACAACACCGCGGCCGAGATCGGGATCGTGCACCGCGTACGCAGCACCACGTTCAGGTAGCTGTTGTCCGGATCGTAGAAGTTGTTGACGTTGGGCCGGAAACTGAGGTCGCGGAAGAAGAACTGGTTGACGGCCCGCAGTTTCTGCAGCGGCACGGCATCGGCCGGGATGCGCCGCTTGAGCCGTGCCAGCAGCTGGTCGACTTCACCCAGCACCTGCTGCACGTCCAGATCGGGGTATTCGTCCTGCGCCAGGCTGACCGCGGCCTCCAGCAGCGGAAACTCGGCGTCGCTTTGCACCAGCGCCGCAAAATATTCCAGCGGCGTGGGAACGGCGTAGGACAACTGCATGAGGCCTTTCTCTCGGAGGTCGTTCACAGGCGCACCGGCGCCCACGCAGGCATTTTGACGCCGAATGGCCGCGGCGCCAAACCGGGGCGATTCCGCCCCGATGCGCATGCGGTCATCGCCGGCGCGCGGCTCAGCGGCGCGCGAATTCGCGCAACTTGAGTCCGGAGCCCCACAAGGCGCCGAAGTAGATGGCCGCCGACACCAGCATGATCAGCCCCAGCGCCAGCATCCGGGGCAACTCGCGCACCGACGCCCCGACCCACTGCACCTGGCTGGCGGACCACATCAGGAACACCGACAACACGGCGGTGGCCGCCACGACCCGCAGCACGAACACCGGCCAGCCCGGCGACGGCGCGTACCGGCCACGCCGGATCAGCCCCCACAGCAGCGCCGACGCATTGACCAGCGCACCCAGGCTGATCGCCAGCGTCAGCCCGGCATGGGCGAACATGGGCACCAGCACGATGTTCATCAGCTGCGTGAACACCAGCACCATGATCGCGATGCGCACCGGGGTGCGGATGTCCTGCGTGGCGTAGAAACCCGGCGCCAGCACCTTGATCGCGATCAGGCCGATCAGGCCCGCGCCGTAACCCATCAAGGCCAGCGTGGTCTGCTGCACGTCGTTGGCCGAAAAGGCGCCGCGCGCGTACAGGGTCGCCACCAGCGGCTGCGCAAACACCATCAGTGCCATCGTGCACGGCAGGGCCAGCAACACCACCAGGCGCAGTCCCCAGTCCAGCATGTCGGAATAACGCTGCGCATCCTTGGCCGCATTGGCCGCCACCAGCTGCGGCGTGAGCACCACCCCCAGCGCCACGCCCAGCATCGCGGTCGGGAATTCCATCAGCCGCTCGGCATAACTCATCCAGCTCACGCTGCCCGGCGTCAGGTAGGAGGCGATCTGCAGGTTGATGATGGCCGACAGGTGGGCCACGCCCACGCCCAGCAGCGCCGGCCCCATCAAGGTCGCGATGCGCCGCGTCCCGGCATCGGCCCAGGCCTGACGGACCGCCGCCGGGTTCCAGCGGATACGCGGCATCAAGCCCAGCCGGCGCAGGGACACGGCCTGCAGGCCGAGCTGCAGCACGCCGCCGACCATCACGCCGAGCGCGAGCGCGTAGATCGGCTCGATGCCCAGGCGGCCGAACCAGGGCGCACCCAGCCCGATCGCCGCGATCATGGCCAGGTTCAGCAGCACCGGCGTGAAGGCCGGCACGGCAAATCGTTTCCAGGTGTTGAGAATGCCCGCGCCCAGCGCCACCAGCGACATGAAGCCGATATACGGGAACATCCAGCGCGCCATCACCACGGCGGCATCGAAACTGCGCGGGTTCTGCTGCAGACCGCTGGCCAGCAGCCAGACCAGCGCCGGAGCGGCGATCACGCCCGCCAGGCAAGTTGCCGCCAGCACCAGGCTCAGCGCGGTCGCCACCCGGTCAATCAGCTGCTTCGTGGCTTCCGGGCCCTGTTCGCCCAGCGTGGCGCCGAGCACCGGGACGAAGGCCTGGCTGAAGGCGCCCTCGCCGAACAGGCGGCGGAACATGTTGGGCAGGCGGAACGCGACGTTGAACGCGTCGGTCATGGCGCTGGCCCCGAAGATCGACGCCATGAGCAGGTCCCGCGCCATGCCGGTGACCCGTGAGGCCAGTGTCAGCATCGATACGGTGGAAGCGGCTTTGAACAGGCTCACGGCAGCGAGTGTAGCCGTCCGCACCCCGGCAAATCCGCCGATTTGGCTGCCGGCACGGATGGAAGGTAGAATGGCGGGCTTTGCTGGCAACATCCGCAGACACAAGGAAACATCACCATGGCATCCACGAAACCCAAGAAAAAGAACCCGCGCCTGGCGTCGGGCCGCAAACGCGTCCGCCAGGACGTCAAGATCAACGCCGCGAACACCTCGCTGCGTTCGCAGTACCGCAGCGCGGTGAAGAACGTCGAGAAGGCCGTTGTCGCCGGCGACAAG
>JBFIDI010000312.1:0-6998 GCA_041581405.1 Burkholderiaceae bacterium | reverse complement strand
GGCGCGCGCCGCCCCCGCCCCTGCCCGCGCCCGCGCCCGCGCCGACGGTGGCACCCTCGCCGGTCCGCGCCGCCGGGGACGTGCAGTGCCGCCGCCGGACTCGTCCTACACCAGGCCCCGGCGCGGCCCGATACACGGCGAGCCGCGATCGACGTTCAATGAAGCCTTGTTGATTCGGAGGCGCCATCCGCCCCCGCCCACTGCAAGGAGTACCCATGAACGATCACACCAGTACCACCCCCTCCCCCGGCGAAGCCCGCGCGAAATTGTGGGAACTGATCAAGGACATCCGGTTCGCGATGTTCACGACCCGCCACACCAACGGCTACCTGCATTCCCGGCCGATGACGACGCAGAACCGGCGCATCGACGAAGACAGCAGCCTGTGGTTCTTCATGTCGCGCGCCAACGGACCGGTCGACGACATCCTCCACGACGCCTCCGTCAACGTGGTCTACGCCGATCCGGGCCAGGACAGTTATGTGTCGGTGTCCGGCAACGCCCGGGTGGTCGAGGACATGGCGCGCAAGGAGCAGCTGTGGTCGAAGATGAACGACGCCTGGTTTCCGCGCGGGCCGACCGACCCCGACGTGGCGCTGGTCGAGGTCCGGATCGCCCAGGCCCACTACTGGGACGTCGACGCCAGCAAGATCGTGCAGCTGTTCAAGCTGGCCAAGGCCGCCGTCACCGGCCATCCGCCCCAGGATCTCGGCGAACACGCCGCCGTGCGCATGCGCTGACGGAGATGCGTGCCGCGCGCCCGCCATGCGGACGCGGCGCGCCGGCGGCGGCGCTCAGCGGCAGGCCTCGCTGCCGAGCAGCGACACCAGGCTCGGCGCCATGGCCTTGAGCAACTGGCTCGGCAGCGCGCTGGTGAACCGGAAGTCCCTGGCGTACGGCTCGTTGACGAACACCATCACGGTGCCGTAATACCGCTCGCCCAGCAGGAACATCAGCGTGGCGGAACGGCTCACGACGCGGGACGAGACCTGCGCGCCACCCCGGTCGTAGGTGGTATAGCGGTGGTCACCCGTCCCGGTCTTGCCGCCGACCTCGACCGGGCTGCCGTCGTCGAGCGCGAACGTGTCCCTGAGCCGGCGGCCCGTGCCCTCCTGCACGACCCCGAGCAGCGTCGCGCGCACCGTGCGGGCCACCGCCGCATCGAGCACACGTTCGGCCTGCTGCGGGCGGTAGGCCAGCCAGGTCTCGTACGGCGTGTCGCGGGCAAACACCACCGACTCGAGCCGCGCCACCGGCTTGCGCACGCCCTCGTTGACGATGATGCCCATCAGTTCGGCCAGCGCCGACGGGCGGTCGCCCGACGCACCGAGCGCCGTGGCGTACGACGGGGTCAAGGCCTTGAACGGATACCCCAGTTTCTGCCAGCGGGCGTGGATGCGGTCGAAGGCATCGATCTCCAGCAAGGTGCGGATGCGCCGGTCCTGCGCGTCGCGGTTGCGCGTGCGGAACAACCATCGATAGACCTGCTGGCGTTCATCGGCGCTGGCGGCGACGGCATCGGCCAGCGTGACATCGGGCGTGCGCAGCCGCTGGCCCGCCAGCCACAAGGCCAACGGATGGACGCTGGCCACGTATCCCCGGTCGGCCAGCGACATCTGACCGCCGCCGTAACGCGCGAACAAGGTATCGCGTTCGCGCTCGGACAACACCACGTCCGGCAGGTGGCGGCGGATGAACGCGACCAGCGCATCGGCGTCGGCGCCGGGATGCAGTTCGCCGAACACGCTGGCCAGCCGCGCGGAGGTCAGGCGCCGGCCCCGGAGCAGCCGCGCCACCACGGCGTCCTCCGACTCCAGGCCGTCGTAGGCACGGTAGAAACGTGCCAGGTAGTCGCGCCCTTCCATGTCGGCGAACCGGGCCAGCAGCGCCTCGCGGGCCGGGTCGCCCCGGTCGGCGCGCAGCGCGGCGGCACTGCCCTCGTCCTCGAACATCAGATGCCGGACCAGGTCGCGCATCAATCGGATGTAGACCAGGTTGACCGACCGCGTCGTGGCCTCGTGCACGGTCAGTTCGCGCTGGTTGTCGGCGGCCTCGAAGTTGCCGAAGCGGTGCACGCCACCACCGGTGAAAAAGGCCTCGGCCGGGCTCGCCGAATAGGTCCGCTGCATCGCGGCGTCGAGCATGGCCTGCAGCGTGCGGTCGTGCGCGTGCAACAGATGCTGCCGCGCCCAGTGGCCCAGCCGGTCGCGCGCGTCGATCTCGACGGCCGCCAGTTCGATGACGTCCATCGGGCTCCAGCGCGCATGCAGCTGCGCGACCAGGGACAGGTAGGTGACCAGCGTGCGCAGCTTGGCGGTCGAGCCGAGGTCCAGCCGCGCGCCTTCGTTGATGTCGAACGGCTGGTTCCAGTTGTCGGTCTGCACCCGCAGCCGGTTGACATGCTCCCCGCGCTCGAACAACGTGAAGCTGTACACCAGGCGGCTCGGGTCGTCGGCCTCGGACAGCAGGTACGGGCCATACAGGCCTGCGGACCTGGCGCCGGCACGCTCCGACAGGCTGCGCAACAACGCAACACCGTCGCGCTGCGCCCGACCGTCGATGGTGCTGCCCGCGCTGGCGTCGATGCGGTCCAGCGCGTAGTTGCTCGCCGTTCCCAGCAATGCGCCCAGATGGCTGCGCATCGCCGTGGCCGCCTTGCGCTCGCTGTAGGGCTTGGGATCGACCCGCTCGTCGCGCGGCGGCGGTCCGGAGCGCAGATCGAGCGCCAGCGGCATGGCTGCGTCACGCAGCGCGGCGGAGATCACGCCGGCGTCGGCGAGCAGGCGCAGATGGGCGTCGACCAAGGCGTTCAAGCCGGTCTCGGCATCCGGCCGGCCCAGGTAATAGGTCGGGCGCCGCTGCGCGATCAGCAACGACAACACCTGCTTGAACGCCAGCGCCTGGCGCACCAGCAAGCCGCCGTCGGCCGACATGTCGCCGGCGTCGGCCAGCAGCAGGCCGTTGACCTCGTCGAACCCGCGCCCGTACCAGGCCGCCAGGGCGTCGCCGAGCCCATGCACCTCGCCGATGCCCGGGCGTGCGGCCAGCGGCACGGTATCGAGATAGTCGACCACGATCTGGCGCCGGCGCTGCAGCGTGTTCTCGCCGCCGAGATAGGCACGCAGCGATGCCGATGCCATCTGGTCCAGCTTGTCGAGCGTCGACGCGGTACGCCCGCCGCTCGAGTGGCGGTATTTCTCGATCTGCGTCGCCAGCGTGCTGCCCCCCGGCGTGGCATGGTCCGCGTCGACCCAGCTCCAGACCTGGTCGGCCAGCGCGCGCAGGAACCGGCTCCAGTCGATCGCCGGATTCATCCATGGCCGCTGGGCATCGAGCAGGTCGCGGTCCTCGATGAACAGCAACGCATCGACGACCAGCGGCGGAATGGCGTCGAAACGGGCATAGGCCCGTTGCGGCAGGCGCCGGGTGAACATGGGTTCGGCCCGGCAGTCGAGCAGTTCCAGGCCGGCCTGGTTCTTTTCGGCATACGGCGCGAACAGGCCGCGATCGATGACATCGACCATCTCGCGCGACATCCGCGCCTGCGCGGTGACCTGCCAGTCCTGCGCCGCCAGGCGGGTGAGAAACCCCGGCAAGGCCTGGTAACCCAGGCGCTGGTCGTAGGGGCCATCGCCTGGAAACCGGATCGCATCGCCCGGACTCGGGCCCGGTGCCACCGCGAACTGCAGCTTGCGGTCGAACGCGGCCAGCCGTTCGGCCTGGCGGCGCGATGTCCGCATTTCGTCCGCCACCACCCAGGCGGCCGCGGCGAACCCGGCCACCAGGAGGGTGGCCAGCAGGAACAGCCCGACCCGTTTCCAGAGCGACATGCCGGTGGGACCATCGGCGCCGGTGGCGACGGATGCCGGGCTGCCGTCATCGCGGCCGGAGGGGGACTTCATGAGGTTCCATTATTGATGACGCGGTGGCTGCCGCCGACGGCATTTCCACCGTCTGTTGACCGGGCGCAACGGGCATCGCGCGCGCGCGGCGCCTATCGCTGCGCCACGGGCGCATCGATGCCGAGCGCGGACATGCGGGGCCCTTACCATCGGTGATGCCGGGCCGCCCCACCGCGCGGCCGGCTCGTATCGAATGGAATTGCACAGGGAGTCACATATGCCAAACACCATGGGCCGATTGTTCACCGCCGTGCTGGTGGGCGCCGGCATCGCATTTGCCGGCTGGTCCGTCAGCCAGGGATTGGAGCGGTTTCGCATGTCGGACCGCTCCGTCACCGTCAAGGGCCTGGCCGAGAAGGCCATCGAGAGCGATTTCGCAATCTGGACGCTGTCTTTTCGCCGCGCCGGAAACGACTTTGCCGGCGTGCAGAAGGCATTGGCCGAGGACCGGCAGCAGGTGCTGGCCTTTCTCGAGGCGCGCGGATTCACGGCCGACGAAGTCGAGGCCCGGCCCCTGCAGGTGCAGGACCTGTTCGCACGCGAATACGCCCAGGGCAACACCCCGCTGCGTTTCAACGGCAGCGGCCAGGTCCTGGTCAAGACGCCCCGGGTCGCGGACGTGGAACAGGCGGCGCTGGCGGTCGACCCGCTGATCCAGGCCGGCGTGCAACTCGGCGGCGACCAGCGCGGCGGCAGCGGACCGCGGTACCAGCTGCGTGGTTTCAACGACGTCAAGGCGCCGCTGCTGGCCGAGGCCACGCGTAATGCGCGTGAGCAGGCCGACAAGTTCGCCGCCGAGGCCGGCGCCCGGCTCGGGCCGCTCAAGAACGCCAACCAGGGCGTGATCCGGATCAGCGGGGACGATGGCAACGACTACGACGACGGCAGCTCGCGCACCAAGCGGCTGCGCGTCGTCAGCACCTTCGAATACGAGTTGCGCTGAACGCGGCCCTTGCCCGGACGCCGGCGACCGCGACCGGCCCCGCTCAGCCGGCCTCGCGCGCCCACTGCTGCAGCCGCATCGTGGCCGGGACCGCGGCAGTCTTGAACCGCTGCGCCAGCGCCTGGATCACCGGATCGGTCTTGCCGAGCCGGTGCAGCCGGCCGGCAAAACCGTCCAGTCGCGCGTTTTCCATCCATCGGCGGATACCCGCGTGTTGCGACCACTGGTACTGGTTCAGCATCACGACCGCCTGCATGCGGATCCAGTCATGCGGCCGTTCTGGCAACGGTACGACCTGGCACAGCCGGTTCATGGCCGCGTCATCGAGCCCCTCCGTGTCCCCGAGCGTCTCGACGAAGGCGATCAGCGCCGCGCTGAACACCGGCTGGCAGTTGCGGACCAGCTGCGGCGCGATGCGCCCGGGCTGGAAGATGGGCTCCGGGCCCTGGCTCTGGAACGGCACCGCCGAGCAGTGCACATACAGCCAGTCGGGCTCGGCCGGCACGGTTCCGTGCTCGAGCACAATGCGGCGGGTTTCGATCGCGGTGACCCGGCCCAGGCGCACCACGTCGCGAATCCGTCGCAGCTGGGCCAGTTCGGCCCGGCTGATGGTCGCGCAGCGGTACATCGTCGGCAACACCTCCGGGTCGAGGCGCAACAACTGGCCGGCGGCCTCCAGGCGCAGCAGCAGGTCGCTGGCCGAGCCGGCCTGCAGCACGGTTTCCATCTGGGTCACGAAGCTGCCGAAGGTCTGCGCCAGGAAATCGTCGCCGGGCTGCACGTTGGCCCGGTCCTGCAACCAGGCGTCGCGCGGCACGATCCAGCGGATGGCATCGGGGTCGACCCCGTGCGCCAGCAACCACAGGCAGGCGTCGACGCCGGTCTTGCCGGCACCCACGACGACATACCGGGGATACGGACGGTTCAATTGCGGCAAGGCATTGAGTGGCACACACGACAGCTCCGGCGCCACCGGGAACTCCACCGGGTGCGTCGCCGGTACCATCACATGACCCAGCCGGGTGTCGACCACCTTCTTGCGCACCGCAACCGTCTGCACCCGCCCGGTGACCTCGGACCGGAACCGATGCACGGCGCGGCCGCCGGCCGGCTCGGAGCCCAGGTACTCGCTCATCGGCCGGTAGTCGACCCTGCCGCTGGGCAGCAGCTGGCTGCGCATCACGCGGTCGAAATAGGCCAGCACTTCGGGACCGGTGGCGAGTTCGTAGAGCCCGCGGTTCAGGCCGTCGGGGTCGATGCGATCGTGGCCCAGCGGCAGCGAGTTGACCCCATAGGTCGCCGAGGGCTGGTGCAGCCGCACGAACGGATAGGCGTCGTTCCAATGGCCGCCGGGTTGGTCGTGCCGGTCCACGATCATCATCGAGCTGTCGCTTTCCGCCACCAGCACATCGGCCACGCACAGGCCGATGGCACCGGCTCCGATGATGAGGTAATCCGTCTCGATGGTCTGGTCTGTCATGGTTCGGGCGCTCCGGTGGTGTCGGCGGGTCGGCTTGATGCTGCATTGTGATGCCCATCGGAGATCGCGCCCCTTGCGCAGGGGTCAGCGGGGGCACCGTCGGCCCGCTGCGGGACGGCTCCCCGCGCCGCCTGCCCGGACCATGCACGATCCACATCATGAAAAATCGCGCCGATGCGAGCCCCGGTGCGGCCTGGCGAGCCGAAACGCGGGCGCCATCGAGACGAGAAGCGGTCAACAAGGCCCTGGCTATGGATGCGATTGAACTTCTCGCTTAGCACTCGCTCTTATAGAGTGCTAACATTCAATCAATGAATGGGCACAGGAGGAATCAGATGACAAACCAGACCGGAATGACGAACAACGCGGTGGCCTTGGCCAACCCGTGGGCGGTCGTGCCGCCGTTGGGCAATCTGGATGCCTACATTTCCGCAGTGAACCGGCTCCCCATGCTGACGCTGGAGCAGGAGCAGTCGTATGCGCGCAAGCTGCGCGACGAAAACGACCTCGAGGCGGCCGGGAAACTCGTGATGTCGCACCTGCGGCTCGTCGTTTCCGTATCGCGCCAGTATCTGGGCTACGGGTTGCCGCATGGCGACCTGATCCAGGAAGGCAACATCGGCCTGATGAAGGCCGTCAAGCGTTTCGATCCGGACCAGGGCGTGCGCTTGGT
>JBFIDI010000311.1:0-7002 GCA_041581405.1 Burkholderiaceae bacterium | reverse complement strand
CGAAGCGCGTTCGTCATCATTCTCATCGCGCCTGTCTGAACGGAGAGAGCGAAGCGAACGCAGTGAGTTGCGCGATGCGCCCCGCTCGTGAGCACCGCAGGGCAGTCGGCGCGTTCAGCGCCCGACCGCCCCACCAGGCGCCCGCGCCGGGGCCGGCCTGCCGCGACGCGCATCGAAGCCACAGCAAGACGCGGGCGTGGAGCCACTGACATGGCCAAGAAAGCCCCCCGCCGCACTGCCGAGCGCATCCTCGAAGTCACGCTGGAGCTGTTCAACCGCTTCGGCGAACCCAATGTGTCGACCACGCTGATCTCGGCCGAGCTCAACATCAGTCCCGGCAACCTGTATTACCACTACCCGGCCAAGGACGAACTGATCAACTCGCTGTTCGATCGCTTCGAGCGTTCGCTGGGCGAGCTGCTCAATGCCAGCGACGGCGTGCGCGATGTCGAGGACGCATGGTTCTTCATGCACAGCCTGTTCGAGCTGATCTGGCAATACCGCTTCCTGTACCGCGACCTGAACGACCTGCTGTCGAAGAACCGGCGCCTGGAAACCCATGTGCAGACCATGCTCAAGAACAAGACGCGCTCGATCCGCGCCATGCTCGACGGCATGAGCCGCTCCGGCGCGGTCAGCATCGATTCGCGCGAGGTCGAGGCCACCGCCACCAGCATGGTGGTGGTGCTGACCTACTGGCTCAGCTTCGAATACGTGCGCGACCCGCGCAAGGCGCTCGAGCCCGAGAGCGCCGAAGCCGCGCTGCTGCGCGGCGCCCACCATGTGCTCAACCTGCTGGTGCCCTATCTCGAGCAGGGCCAGCGCATGCACCTGCTGACGCTGGTCGGCGCCTACGACAACCCGGCAAGCTGAGTCCGCGCGTCGCGCCGCTCTCACCCGGTCACGCGCACGCTCACTCGTTCCAGGGCAACATCAGCGTCAACAACGACAGCTTGGCAAACTCCGGCTCGAAGCCGTTGATGATGTTCTGCGGATCGGAGCACAGCTGCGTGTCGGTGATCACGCCGAACTGCACGCCGCCGCCATAACTGAGGATGGACACGCCGAGCCCGACCGAGCCGCTTTGCGGCACCCAGAACAGGCTCTGCTCCAGCGTCGAACCCAGGAACTTGAGTTTCTCGCGCGGCCCGGGCACGTTGGTCATCACCGCCGTCGTCTTGCGCGAGAACAGGTTCAGCAAGGCATCCTGTGCCGGCTTGATCAGCAGGCCGGCAACCGCCAGCAGACCGAAGGCCAGCAGCGGCTGCAGGCTGCCCTTGAGCTCGCGCATGCGCCGGCGCACCTCGTAGACCCGCTCGACCGGGTTCTCCAGCCCGATCGGCAAGACCACCGGCGCCAGGCCGAACCGGTTGCCCAGCTTGTAGGCCTCGTCCAGCGGGCGCAGGTTGACCGGCACCATGGCCCGGATCTCCTTGCCCTTGACCTTGTCGCCCTTGGCGCGCAGATAGGCCCCGATGGCGCCGGCCACGCAGCTGAGCAACACGTCGTTGATCGAGCAGTTCAGCGCCTTGCCAACCGCACGCACCTCGTCCAGCGGAATCGGTTCGCACCAGGCGACCCGCTTGTGGTTACCCGGCGTGCCCTTGAGCCGGGTCGGCGAGTCGTCGGGCATCAGCGCCAGAGCCGACGCGTCGCGCAGCAGCTGGTAGGCCAGGCGCGCCGCCTCGGCGCCGCCGGCCAGGCCCTTCTCGACGCCTTTCTGGGGTTCGGCCAGCAGATCGAAGGCGCCGGCCACACCGTCGCCGGCGCTGCCGATGGCTTTCACGGCCAGGCCGGTGAAGGGCCGGATGAAGGTCTCGGCGATCCAGTCCTGGACATCGTGGCCGTCGCCCGGCGCGGGGCTCGGCGCGGGTGCGGGCGGCGGTGCGCCGCCGTCGACCAGCGACTGGGTGACCGCGATCAGCGCAATGCCGTCGGCAATGCAGTGGTGGATACGCACCATCATCGCCGAGCCGCCCTGGTAGTCCTCCACGAGGTGGAACTGCCACAACGGCCGGCGCATGTCCAGCGGCGTCATCGCCAGCTCGGCAAGGCGGTCCTGCAGCGCCTCCTGTTCGCGCCCCTTGGGTTTGCGCGCCAGCGTCTCGGTGACCACGTGGTGATCGATGGAGAACCCGGCATCCTCCACCCAGCTTGCGCCGGCGGCGTCATGCTCGACGCGCTGGCGGAACCGCGGATATTGCAGCAGCCGCTCGGTGATGCGCTGGCACAGGTCCTCGCGCCGGATGCCCGGCTTGAGCACCCAGACACCGACGATCATCATCAGGTTGCACGCGCCGTCCATGCGCAGCCAGGCGGTGTCGACCTTGCTCATGCGTTCGCCAACCGGCCCCGGCGCGGCACCGACCGCCGCACCGACGCCGTCACGCACCGAGCCCGCCGCGCGGCGCGCCGCCTTGCGCACCCGTTTCGCGGCCGTGCCGGCGCTGCGGGAACCAGGCTGGGCGGTTTTACCGGCGATGATGCGGGTGACCATGAACGTTGTCTCCTGGTGGGCCGCTGGCCGCGGCGCGCGAAAAAAAGAGCGCAGGAGGCCCTGCGCTGGTTATTGTGGCGTCAAAAGCCGGCTTAAGATACCGCAAGACCATCGCGAACCCGCGCGATGCACCAACCCGATCCGAGACCGGACACACCCAGGAGCACATCCCCATGGCCGACCTGAAGAAGCAGTTTGAAGCGGCAGCCGCCAACTCGAAGAACCTGAGCGAACGTCCCGACAACGCCACGCTGCTCAAGATCTACGCGCTGTACAAACAAGGCAGCAACGGCGACAACACCGAAAAGAAACCCGGCTTCGGCGACATGGTCGGCCGCGCCAAGTGGGACGCCTGGAACGCGCTCAAGGGCACGTCGCAGGAAGACGCGATGCAGCAATACATCGACCTGATCGAATCGCTCAGCTGACCCTCCACACCGCCCCCCCGCGCGGCCGCCAGCGCCCTGCCCTCAGGGGCCGATGACGCCGCGTTCGCGCAGGGCCTGCAGCTGCGCGTCGCTGACGCCGACCTCGCGCAGCACCGCCTCGGTATCCTGGCCCAGCGCCGGCGCATTGCGCCGGTGGCTGCCCGGCGTGCGCGACAACTTGGGCACGAACCCCGGCACGGCCACCTGCGTTCCGTCCTCCAATTGCACCGACGACAACATGCCGCGCGCCGCATAGTGCGGGTCGGCGGCGATGTCGGCAATGGTGTAGATGCGCCCGGCCGGCACCGCCGCCTGTTCGAGCGCCTGCAGCACGGCGCTGGCCGGCAGGGTGCGGGCCCAGGCGCCGATGGCGGCGTCGATCTCGTCGACGCGCGCAACCCGGCCGGCGTTGTCGGCCAGCGCCGGGTCCTGTCCCAGGTCGTCGCGCCCGATCGCCTGCATCAGGCGCTTGAAGATGCTGTCGCCATTGCCCGCGATGATGGCCCAGGAGCCGTCCGCGCACTGGTAGGCGTTGGTGGGGGCAATACCCGGCAAGGCGCTGCCCGAGGGCCCGCGCACCGCGCCGAACACGCCGTATTCCGGCAGCAGGCTCTCCATGCAGTTGAACACCGCCTCGTACAAGGCCACGTCCACCACCTGGCCCAGCCCTTTCGGATGTTCGGCGCTGACCGTCGCGTGGCGGTGCTGCAAGGCCATCAGGATGCCGATCACGCCGTGCAGCGAGGCCAGCGTGTCGCCGATGCTGATGCCCACGCGCACCGGCACCCGGCCGGGTTCGCCGGTCAGGTGGCGCAAGCCGCCCATGGCCTCGGCCACGACGCCGAAACCCGGACGGTCGCGGTACGGCCCGGTCTGTCCGTAACCGCTGATGCGCAGCATGATCAGCGCCGGGTTGGCCGCCTGCAGCACCTCGGGGCCCAGGCCCCATCCCTCCATGGCGCCGGGCCGGAAATTCTCGATCAACACGTCGGCCTGCCCGGCCAGGGTGCGCACGATGTCCTGCGCCTCGCGCTGGCGCAGGTCCAGCGCCACCGAACGCTTGTTGCGCGACTGCACTTGCCACCAGACCGAAGTGCCGTCCTTGAGCAGCCGCCACTTGCGCAGCGGATCGCCGCCGGCGCCGCCCTTGCCCGTCGCGTCGGGCGGCGGCTCGATCTTGATCACGTCGGCGCCAAAATCGGCCAGCGTCTTGGCCGCGAACGGGCCGGCGATCAGCTGGCCGAGTTCGAGCACCCGCAGCCCGGCCAGCGGCCCTGCCGATGGCGCCGTCATTTCTTCGCCGCCGGCTTCTTGACGGCGGCGGCGGCGGGCTGGCCGCCGTCCGCCGGCGGCTCCGGCAGCAACTGGTTCAGCATCTCGGTGATTTCCGCCTCGATCCTGGCCTTGAAGGCGCCGACCAGGAAACCCAGCTTGGCATCGAGTTCGAAGCGGTCCTTGGTCACCTGCAGCTCGCCCTGCACGCCCGATCGGCTGAAGCAGACCTTGTCTTCGCTGCGCCCTTCCTCGTAGGTGCAGCTCATGCCCAGGTCGTTCTCGACCTGTTCGGCCCAGTTGAACGCGATCTTGCGCGCCTCCTTCAGGCCCAGCGCATGCTTGCGCACGATATGTAGATCAGCCACCCTGCGTCTCCCGGTTCATGGTGTTCGGCCCGCGCGCTCCAGTGCGTCGCGCCGTTCGGCCGGCGGCAGTTCCGCAATCTGCCCCACCGCATGATAAAACGCCCGCCAGTCGCCGCCGTGGCGCGCGAACACGGCTTCGAACCGGGGCACCAGGCTGTCGTAGGCGGCCTGCGCGCCCAGGCTGGCATTGTTGGCCTGCGCCACCCAGCGGTCGTAACCCGCGTAGCCACCCCACTGCGTCTTGAGCGCGGCATACCGGTCGCGAAACGCCTGCATCACCTGCTGCTTGCGCTGCAACACCGCATCGCGCTCGCGCGTATCCGTATCCCGGTAGACCTGCTCGAGTTCGGTGCGCGTCGCCAGCACCAGCGCCCGGAAATCGCGCCGGCGCGCGTCGTAGACGGCGTATTGCGCACGCGCCGCTTCCGAGGCCTGCTCCTGCAACCAGCGTGCACCGCCGATGCGCTCGACCGTGGTGGCGAACGACTCGTTGAACATGGTGTCGTCGCGTGCATACAGCACCTGGTGCGACAACTCGTGGAACAGCAGCCGCGCCAGCTCGCCTTCCGGATAATGGATGAAGGTGTTCAGCAGCGGGTCGCCGCCGGCCCAGTTCATCCAGCCCAGCGTCGAATACGCCGGCACGCCGTAGACACTGACCTCCAGCCCGCGCGCGCGCAGCCGCTCGGCCTCGCGCCGCGCCGCGGCCTCGTCGAAATGCCCGCGGTAGGACACGCAGCCGAGTACCGGAAAACACCAGGTGTGCAGCTTCAGCGACAGCTCGGGCGCGGCCACCACGTTCCAGACCACCGACGGGCGGCCCAGGTCCGCATAACTGCGGTAACTCGGGTTGTCCGGCAGCGCCAGCTCCGTCACCGCGAATGCGCGCATGCGCTGCGTCAGACGCAGCCGCTCCTTGAGCGACTCCGGGGTCTGCGCATCGGCCAGCCACTGCGTGACCGGGCGCGACGCGTGCATCAGCCGCAGATGGCCTTCCACCGACTGCCAGTAATACTGCGTGTCCGCGCATCCCGCCAGCACCAGCAGGCCCAGGCCGGCCATTGCCAGGCGCATGCGACGCGCCAGGCCCGCGAACCGGGCCCCGGCCATCCAACCCCGTGATGCCGCATGGTGTGCCATGGCCGGATTGTGCTGCAAGCCACCACGCGCAAGCCCCTGCAGTGGCTTTCGCTCCCCAAGTCGCTTATGCTTCAAGCCGATGCTGCGACTCACCCAGGCCCCCAACCTCGCCATTGCCACGTTGTGGGCCGATGCCTTGTGCAACGAGGGCATCGAGGCCAGCGTGCAACGGCAGTTCCTGGTCGGCGTGGCCGGCGAGTTGCCGCCGGACCAGTGCCTGCCCGAAGTCTGGCTGACGCATGACCAGCAGGAAACACGGGCGCGGGCGCTGCTGTTCGACCTGCAGCACGTGCCGCAGCGGCGCTGGCGCTGCAGCTGTGGCGAGCTGGTCGAAGGCGGGTTCGAGCAATGCTGGAACTGCCAGGCCTTGATGCCACGGACCTGAGTCCCGACCCACCCCGCATCGGCCGGGCGCCCCTGTTGGGGCTCAGCCCAGGATGTCGCGCACGTCGAAACGCGGCGTGTAGCCCAGCAGCCGCCGTGCCTTGGCATGGCTGATCAGCGAGCCGGCGCCGGCCAGTTCCGGGCCGATCGCGTCCGCCGGGAGATCGGGATAGAAGCGCTGCAGCAGGCCCCGCGAGTCCAGGCCGGTCCAGTTGTCAGCGGCGGTGATGAAAAACGCTTCGTGCAAGCCGTCCAGCGTCGACTCCAGCGCCAGCCGGTGCGCCGTGGCCACGTCGCGCGCATCGACGAAGGCCCACAGGTTCTTGTGCCAGTTGCCGTAGTCGCTCACCAGGGCCTGGTAGAACGATCGCTGCGCCGGCTCCGGCAACCAGATCCAGGGCGCGCGCAGGCAGGTCGTGCGCATCCGGTAACGGTCGGAATACGTCCGGCAGATCTGCTCGCACACGACCTTGCTCAGGCCGTACGGGTCCTGCGGCCGGCTGGGATGGTGTTCGTCGATGGGCACGGACACCGGCTGCAGCGCATGGGTGCTGAACGCGAACCCCAGCGTCGATTCGCTCGAGGTCATCACCAACCGGTCGATGCCATGCCGGGCGGCCGCCTCCAGCGTGTTGAAGGTTCCGTTCACGTTGACGTCGAACACCCGCTTGGCCGGATCGTTCAGCGGATGCGGGATTCCCGCGACATGGATCACCGCGTCGTAACCCTCCATGGCCCGCGTCACCGCGTCCAGCTCCAGGATGTCGACCGCGTGCACCGCCACGTCGGCGCGTTGCGGCGCCACGCGGTCGAGCACGCCGACACGGTAGCCGTGCCGCACCAGGTCGTCGACGACATACCGGCCGACGGCGCCGCTGCCGCCGGTGACCAGGATCCGTGAGGGCGTGTCCAT
>JBFIDI010000310.1:0-7025 GCA_041581405.1 Burkholderiaceae bacterium | reverse complement strand
TGCGCGAGTCCATGGACGGATGCCGCGATCTCGTACGAGCGCAGCCGCTGCGCATGGTCGAACATCTGGCAGGCGATCATCAACTCATCGGCACCGGTGCGCGCAATGAACGCGTCCATGCGCTGGCGCACCGTCTGCGGCGAACCGACGGCCGAGCAGGTCAGCACGCTGTCGAGCAAGGCGCGCTCCTGCGGGCCGACCTGATCGTAATAACCGCGTCGCGGCGGCGGTAGCCGGCCCGGACGGCCGCTGCGCAGGTTCACGAACGCCTGCTGCATCGAGGTGGCGCGGTAGGCCGCCTCGTCGTCGTCGTCGGCGGCGAACACGTTGAATCCCAGCATCACGTAAGGCTTCGCGCATTGCGCGGAAGGCTGGAACCGTTCCCGGTAGATCGCGATGGCGTCCATCATCTGCGCGGGAGCGAAATGCGATGCAAATGCATAGGGCAGGCCCAGTGCGGCGGCCAGCTGGGCGCCGAACAGGCTCGATCCCAGGATCCAGACCGGCACCTGCAGGCCGGTGCCCGGTACCGCCCGCACGGCCTGGCGCGGCTGGGCGGACATGAAATCGATCAATTCGACGACGTCCTGCGGAAACGCGTCGGAACTCGAATGCAGGTCGCGGCGCAAGGCCTGGGCCGTGCGCTGGTCCGAACCCGGCGCCCGGCCCAGGCCCAGGTCGATGCGGCCCGGGAACAAGGACTCCAGCGTGCCGAACTGTTCGGCGATGACCAGCGGCGAGTGGTTGGGCAGCATGATGCCGCCGGCACCGACCCGGATCCGTGTGGTCGCGCCGGCCACGTGGGCGATCAATACCGCTGTCGCGGCGCTGGCGATGCCGGGCATGCCATGGTGTTCGGCCAGCCAGAAGCGCTGGTAGCCCCAGCGTTCGGCATGCTGGGCCAGGTCCCGGCTGTTGCGGAACGACTGGGCGGCATCACTGCCCTCGGTGATGGGGGACAGGTCGAGAATGCTCAAGGGGATCATGGCGCGGCAGGTGTGGCGTTGGTGGGGGCAGCCCGGACAAACAAGGCGACGGCGCCACGCGGGCCAGCCCGGTGTCGCGGATATCGCACGAACGTCGATTGTGCCGCGCCGGGGATGACCGTGTTGGTGGCCTGCGCGACGGCCTTGCGCGCGGTGCCGCACCCCGCGGGAGACCCCGCGGCCGCCGGCGTGAACTATGTTGCAATGCGGGCATTGCCCGCGTGGGCGCCCGACCGCGTGACCGCCATGCCCGAAACCGCTCCCTCCCGCCCGAAACCGCGCCGACGCAGCTTCGATATCGTGCTGTACGGAGCCAGCGGCTTCGTCGGGCGCCAGACCGTGGCCTACCTGGCCGCGCATGCCCGCAAACATGCGCCGGAACTGCGCTGGGCCCTGGCCGGACGCAATCCGGACAAGCTGGCGCAATCGCGCAAGGCCGCCGGCCGCGCCGCGGCGCAGGCCGACATCGTCGTGGCGCCGGTCGACGACGCCGCGGCGCTGGCCGGCCTGGCGCGCAGCACCGCGGTGGTGCTGAGCACCGCCGGGCCGTTCGCGCTGTCGGGCAGTGCGCTGGTGCAGGCCTGTGTCGAGAACGGCGCGCATTACGTCGACATCACCGGCGAGACGCCCTGGGTGCGCCAGATGATCGATCGCCACCACGTGCGGGCGGCGCAGATGGGTACGCGCATCATCCCGTGTTGCGGCTTCGACTCCGTGCCCTCGGACCTGGGGGCGTGGATGCTGATGCAGGCGATGCAGCAGCGCCATGGCGTGCCCTGTGTCGACATCAAGGCCGCCTTCACGATGCGCGGCGGCGTCAACGGCGGCACGCTGGCCTCGGCGATGAACCTGATGGACAGCGGCTCGGCGCAGGCGCTGCAGGATCCGTTCCTGCTCGATCCCGACGGTGCGCGCGCACACGACGTGCGCGACCATGCCGACCCCGTGTTGCCGGTGTTCGACGGCGATTTCCAGGCCTGGCTCGGGCCCTTCGTGATGGGCCCGGTCAATACCCGGGTCGTGCGCCGCAGTGCGGCGCTGCTGGGATACGGCGGCAACTTCCATTACCAGGAGTACCAGCGTGTCGGTGGCGGCCTGGTCGGCGGCGCCGCCGCGTTGTCGCTGAGCGCCGGCATGCGGGTGTCGCAGGCCGCGCTCGGCCTGTCGCCGGTGCGCCGGCTCGCGTCGCGGCTGATGCCCGGGCCAGGCGAGGGTCCGTCGCGCGAGCGCATGGACCAGGGCTGGTTCCGGTGTGACCTGGTCGGGCGCAGCGCGACCGGGCAGGTCGTGCGTGGGCGTATCGAGGACCAGGGCGACCCCGGCAACCGCGCGACGACCAAGATGGTCTGCGAGGCCGCGCTGGCGTTGCTGGGCAATGCCCAGGACCTGCCGGGCGGCGCCGGGCACGGCGGTGTGCTGACACCGGCCAGCGGCCTGGGCGCCGCGCTGGTGCAGCGCTTGCGCGGCGCAGGCATGCGCCTGCAGGTCGAGCCCTGATCCCGGCCAGGGGCTTGCCCGGCGGCGGCCGGGGCCGGCATCCGTCCTCCTAGAATGCCCGTTGGCATCGCATGGAGAAACGGCATGAAAGCAAGCTGGAAGGGCACGGTCATCGCGGACAGCGACGACACGGTACTGGTCGAGGGCAACCACTATTTCCCGCTCGACGCGCTGGATCGACGTTACGTCACGTTCAGCAACCACAAGAGCATGTGCCCGTGGAAGGGGCAGGCCCACTATTACTCGTTGCTGGTCGACGGAGACATGTTGACCGATGCCGCCTGGTATTACCCCGATCCCAAGCCCGAGGCCGCGGCCATCCGCGACCGTGTCGCGTTCTGGAAAGACGTGAAGATCGAGGCATGAACCAGCCCGTGTTGTCACCGCCGTATGCGTCGCCGGCGCATCTGGTCGAGGCCCTGAGCCAGCAGGGCCAGGCCGTGCTCAGTGCGCAAGGCGTGGGCGAACTGGCGCAATGCAGCGCGCAGGAACTCGCGGCGCTGGGCGCGGGCTGGCGCGACCTGCCCAGCGACGAATACCTCAAGGACGGCGGCCGCTACCGGCGCCGACGCCATTCCTGCTTCGTCGTCGAAGGCGGGCACCTCGCGCAGTCGGCCCACCGCGCGCACTGGCAGCCGCTGGCCTACAACGCGCTGCATGGCGGCATGCAGCGCTGGTTCGAGCCGATGCGTGCGGACATCGTCGCGTTGCCGGCCTGGTCGCGGCTGTTGTGCTGGCTGGCCCAAGTGGCCGACGGTGTCTGGGGTCGCAAGACCTGGTATGTCGAGGCGCACCAGTTCCGCATCGACACCACCGACGGCATCGGGCGGCCGACGCCGGAGGGCGCGCACCGCGACGGCGTCGACATGGTGGCGGTGTTCCTGGTCGAGCGTCACCAGGTCAAGGGCGGCGAGACACGGGTGTTCGATGCGGATGGTCCGAACGGGCGGCGCTTCACGCTGACCGAGCCGTGGTCGCTGCTGCTGCTCGACGACGCGCGCGTGATCCACGAGACGACGCCGATACAGCCCGATGGCGACGAGCCCTATCGCGATACCCTGGTGCTGACGCTGCGCGCGGGCGGTTTTCAGGGAGACAATGGACGGCCTTGATCTGGGTCAGGTCGTTGGCGGCGCGCCCGCGCACACTGGTTCCATCATTCACGCACAAGGAGAATCCACCATGTTCAAGCATCTGCTGGTCCCCATCGACGGTTCACCGACCTCCGAGTTGGCGGTGGACAAGGCGATCGGCCTGGCCAAGGCATTCGACAGTGAAGTGACCGCCATCTACGTGGTCGACCCGTATCCGTTCACCGGCGTCGGCGCCGACTTCGCCTACGGGCAGGGGCAATACCTGAACGCCGCCAAGGCGGCGGCCACCGATGCCTTGTCCCATGCCCGCAAGCAGATGGAGCAGGCGGGTGTGAAACTGCACACGGCGACGGTGGAGTCGCACACCGTCTGGCGCGGCATCCTGGAGGCCGCCGATGACGGTGGCGCCGACCTGATCGTCATGGGCAGCCACGGGCGCAGCGGCATCGAGAAACTGGTGCTCGGCAGCGTCGCGCAGAAGGTGGTCTCGCACAGCAAGTTGCCGGTGCTGCTGGTGCGCGCCTGACACACGGCCCGACCGGCGCCGGGGCGGTGTCAGGGGATCAGCACGGTCGCGCCGACGGACTTGCGTGATTCCAGGGCGCGGTGGGCCTGCGCCGCGTCGGCGAGCGCGAAACTCTGCGCCGGCTCGCTGCGGACCTTGCCGGCCAGCACCATGCCGAAGACCTCGTCGGCCATCTCCAGCATGTGCGCGCGCGGCATGATGTAGTGCATCATCGCCGGGCGCGTGAGCCACAACGAACCCTTGGCCGCGAGTTGCCGCGTGTCGATCACGACCGGGCCCGACGAGGTGCCGTTGCTCACCAGCGTGCCGCGTGGCTGCAGGCAGTCGAGCGAGGCGGCCAGGGTGTCCTTGCCGACCGAGTCGAAGACGACCGGAACGCCCTTGCCGTCGGTGAGTTCCTTGACCCGATCCACGATGTTCTCGCGCGTGCTGACGATGGTGTGTGCGCAGCCGTGGGCACGCGCGGCGGCGGCTTTCTCGTCGCTGCTGACGACACCGATCATGGTCACGCCCAGCGCCTTGGCCCACTGGCAGGCGATCAACCCGACGCCGCCGGCGGCGGCGTGGTACAGGATGGTCTCGCCGCCGTGCAGCGGATAGACCTGGCGGAACAGGTATTGCGCCGTCATGCCCTTCATCATCAGCGTCGCCGCGGTGCTGTCGCTGACGCCGTCCGGGATGCGGATCAGCACCGCGGCCGGCATCGTGCGCACGTCGCTGTAGGCGCCTTGCGGGCCGATCAGGTAGCCGACCCGGTCGCCCACGGCAATGTCGGTGACGCCGGGGCCGATGGCCTCGACGACACCGATAGCGTCGGATCCCAGGCCGCTGGGCAGCTGCGCCGGGTATTGGCCGGTGCGGAAATAGATGTCGATGAAGTTGACGGCGATGGCGCTGTGGCGCACGCGCGCCTCGCCGGGACCGGGGTCGCCGACGGCGACGTCCTCCAGCCGCAACACGTCGGCGTCGCCGGTTTCGTGGAATCGTATGGCTCGGGCCATGGCAGTGCTCCTCTCAAAGGGTGCGGGCGGCGCGGTGCTCCGCGGGGTGGATGTCAGGCGACCTTGCGCAGGTAGCCCTGCTGCCCCGACTTCGGATTGGGCGCGAAACCGTTCTGTGCCAGTGTCTCCTCGACGCTGTCGTAGAACACGCCGATCTTGCAGATTTCCTTGGCCTCGGGCCCGTTCGCGATCTCGCGGCCGAACTCGCGCGACATGCGCACCAGCTGCTCGATCTGGCGCACGGTGCCCATCTTCTCCTTGTGATCCTGCGTCCACAGGTTGTCCTCGATGCCGCAGCGCACGTGCAGGCCCATCGCGATGCCCATCATGTTGATCGGCAACACGTTGCGCATCGAGCTCTCGACCGTCAGCATGGAGCCGTCGGGCACGGCGCGCAGGAAGTTGGCCAGGCTGTAGATGTTGGGCGCGTCCATGCCGCCGCTGATCGCGACCCAGTTCATCACCAGCGGGCCCTTGTAGACGCCGCGCCGGATCATGCGTTCGACGGTCTCGAAGCTGTTGATGTTGTAGAACTGGAACGCGCTCTGGATGCCGGCCGCGGACAGGCGCCGGATGTGTTCCTCGGCCCAGCCGGGGCCGGCCGGCACGATCATCTCGCGGTAGGCCTGGTAGGTCTCGGGGTCGGCCATCGAGGTGCCGGCGTAGTCGGCCATGTCCATGTGCTCGAGCACGTTCATCTGCGAGGTGTTCACCGTCACCGTGACCTGGTCCGGCTTGGGATCGAGTTCGGCCAGCATGTGGCGCGTGTCGTCCGACAGCCACTTGGCCGCGGCGCCTTCGCCTTCGGGTGCGAACGAGATCGAGCCGCCGACCTGGATCAGCATCTCGGGTACCGCCTTGCGCACGCCGGCGATCAGTTCGTTGAACTTGGACAGGCGCTTGCTGCCCTTGCCGTCGAGTTCGCGCACATGCAGGTGCAGCACCGACGCGCCGGCGTTGTAACAGTCCACCGCCTTCTGGACCTGCTGCTCCATCGTGACCGGGATGTCTTCGGGGAAGTCGGAAGGGATCCATTCGGGGCCGTAAGGCGCGGCGGTGATGACCAGCTTGGGCTGGTTTTCCGGGAACAGGGAGCCGTCGAGGAAGTTCATGGTGGGTCCTTGGAGTGGTATCGAAAATGGGCGAGGGCGGCCGGCTGTATCGGCCGCGGCCGTGCGTTGCCGCCGGGGGTCAGAAGGGCGTGTCGCCCATGATTCCGGCGCGTTCCATCTTGCGATGGCAGGGCGGGTAGTCCATCACCGCATAGTGCTGGGTCGAGCGGTTGTCCCAGATCGCGACGCTGTCGGGTTTCCAGCGCCAGCGCACCTGGTACTCGGGAATCGCGGACTGGCCGATCAGGTACTGCAGCAGCGCGCTGCCGCCCTGGGTGTAGTCCTGCCCGCAGCGCACGTTGGCGGCGGTATGGAAATTCGTGAAATGGGTCGTGAAGCTGTTGACGAACAGGACCTTCTCGCCCGTCTCGGGGTGGGTGCGCACCACCGGATGTTCGGCATCGGGAAACTGCGCCTTGAGCGCCAGCCGCTTGTCCGTCGGCATGGCCGCGCCGAACGTGGCCTCGATGCTGTGGCGCGCGCGCAGGCCGGCGATCTGCTGCTTGATGTGCTCCGGCAGCCGGTCGTAGGCCAGCGCCATGTTGGCCCACATCGTGTCGCCGCCCACCGGCGGGCATTCGACGCAGCGCAACACGCAGCCCATCGGCGGTTTCTCGCGCCAGGTGGCATCGGTGTGCCAGGCGTTTTCGTAACGATCGGGCGGCGCGTCCGGCGTCTTGTAGATGCGCACCAGGCCGGGGTTGTCCGGATCGCTGCCGGCCACCGGGTGGTCCTCCAGTTCGCCGAAGCGGCGCGCAAAAGCCACATGCTCGGGCCGGCTGATGGCCTGGTCGCGCAGGAACAGCACC
>JBFIDI010000309.1:0-7040 GCA_041581405.1 Burkholderiaceae bacterium | reverse complement strand
GGCGGCAGCTGCTGCGCGCGCAGGGCCGGAACCTGTCCCGCCAGCCGATAGGCCTCGTCCATCACCCGCAGGCTGCCGAGCTGGTCCTCGGCCGAAGTCCAGAACGGCCCCCCGCCGCGCACCTGGTCGACGAAATGCTGGACCGACGCGTTGAAACAATCCTGCCGCACCTGCGCCTCGTCGTAGACGATGGTCTGCTCCTCGGCGCCGATGAGCTTGAGTACCGCGTCCTCCAGCACCACGCTGCAGCGGGTGCCGGCGATCTCCATGCGGTCGGCGGCGCGCGTGCCGTGGCCGGCCGCCGTCATCACGCCGTCGATCGTGATCGTCAAGCCGTACGGTGTCCGCAGCAGCATCGTCGCGTTGTCCTCGCCGACGATCTCGGTGCAGGTGTGGCCGGTGCTGCATCCCAGCACCTCGACCTCGCCGAACAAGGCGCGGATCACGTCGATCTCGTGGATCAGCGACTCGGCGATCAGCACCCGCTGCTCGCGTGCCAGGAACGGCTGGCGCGTCAGCGAATGCACCCGGCCGTCTTCGGCGCGCGGCAACATGCTCGAGCGCCACAAGGCCAGCCGCACCAGCGTCACGGTACCCAGCTTGCCTTCCTGCAGCCATTGGGCGATGCGGCGGAAGTAGCTGCGGTAACGCCAGTTCTCGTTGACCATGACGCGGATGCGGCCGTCCACCGACCGCACCAGCGCCTGCGCCTCCTCGTGTGTCGGGCACAGCGGCTTCTCGCACAAGGCATGCACGCCCTGTTCGGCGGCCATCAGCACCATCGCGGCATGGGTCTCGCGCGGCGTGATGATGTCCACCAGGTCGAGCCGCTCGGCCGCGTACAGCGCCGCCGGGCTGTCGTAGGCCGCCGCAATGCCGAACTCGTCCGCCCGGGCGCGCGCACGCTCGAGCACCGGGTCGCACACCGCCACCACCTGCGCGCCCTGGCATCGCGCCCAGGCCGCGAAATGGTTGCCGCTGATCATGCCGCAACCCAGCACGCCGACCCGCAGCGGTGTCGTGGCCGTCGATGTCGTCGTTGTCGTCGTTGTCGTCATCGTCCGGCCCCCGCGCCTGCGACGGCGCTCTTGCCCGCGACATGGTCCGCATACGTCGCCATGAAACGCGAGGCATCGGCGAAAGCCGCCCGCGCCTTGTCCAGCGCCGATGCCTGCGCCAGGTCGCTGCGCGCGACCTCGTACTCCACCTCCAGGCCGTGCGGCAAGGCGTCGAGGAAGTCGAACAATGGCAGTTCCCCTTCGCCCGCCGGCAGCCGCGCCGTGCGCGCCTCCTGCAGCAGTTCGGCATCGCTGCGCTGCCCCTGCAGGCGGTACGCGTCACACAGCTGTGCAAACGCGATCCGGTCCGGTGCGATGCGCCGGATGTCGTCGGGCGCAAGACCCGAGCGATCCATGTGCAACGCGTCGAGCAGCAAGCCGGCGTTGCGCGCGCCGCTGTCGTCGAGGACGCGCATCGCGTCATCCATCGTGCGTACGCCGCTGTACGGCAGGAACTCCAGCGCGATCGAGATGCCGGCCTGCGCCGCCGCGGCGCAATAACGCGCGAACAAGGGTACGAAGCGTGCGCGATCCGGGTCGAAACCGTTGACCACGATGGTCGTAATGCCCAGCTCCGCTGTCGCGTCGATGACCGGCGCCACCTGGTCCCAGGTGACATCGGGATAGAACTGGTAGGCCGACACGTTGGTCAGGCGAATGCCGCGATCGGCCGCCTGCCGGCGCAGCGCGCGGGCCGTGGCCGGGTGGCCCAGGATGGGCTCGGCGGCAAAGGTTTCGGTCGGCCGGCGTGCGCAGATGCGCAGGCCGACCGCCGTGAATCCGGCCGCCGCGGCGGCGTCGATGGTTTGCGCCGGCGTCGTGCTCAGCGTCAGGTGAGCCAGGCTCAAGGTGGTCATGGTGTGTTCGTTTCCGTGATGGTGTCCGTCAACCGGCGCTCAGGCATGGGTGCTGGCCGGGGCCGGTTCGGTGGTGAAGGCGGGTGCCGCGATGCCATGGCGCTGCGCCAGCGCCTGCAGGTCCGCGGCGACCGCCCGCGGCAGCGGGATGCCGTCGCGTTGTTGCTGCTGCTGCGCACGCCAGGCCCGTTCGCCCGGCATCAGGATCTCCTGCACGCCGGGCATCAGCGGCGTGGCCTTGAGCAGCGTCACCATCGCATCGACGCGCGCGCGAAACTGCGCCGGGTCGACGAAACGCGCGATGTCGATGGCGATGTGCAGGTGCCCGTTGCCGACGGTGTCGGCGGTATCGCGGAACCAGGCCGGGATCTCGCCCAGCATGCGTGCGTCGCTCAACGCGCCGCACAGGATCTCGCCGAACACCGCCATGCCGAAACCCTTGTAGCCCATGGGCAACAAGGCGCCGCCGTCCGTCAGTGCGGTCGGATCGTCGGTGGCGGCGCCATCCTTGTCGACCAGCCAGTCGCGCGGAATACGCTGCTGGTTCTTGGCGGCCAGCCGCACCTTGCCGCCGGCCGCGACGCTGAGCGCCATATCGAGCACGATCGGGCCCTGGCTGCCGCTAGGCGCGGCAAACGCGATCGGGTTGTTGCCGATGGTGTTGCTGCGCCCGCCCCACGGCGCCATGCCCGGGAAGCCGTTGGTCCAGCAGATGCCCAGCATGTCGTGCGGCAGCGCCATCATCGCGTAATGGGCGCAGGTGCCGATGAAGTCGCTGTTGCGCGCCGTGACACAGCCAATACCCTGGCTGCGCGCCTTGTCGATGGCCAGCGCCATGGCGCGGGTCGCGGTCACCGCCCCCAGAGCGCAGTCGCCGTCGAGCAAGGCGGTGGCCGGGGCTTCGGACTGCACCCGGATGTCGGGTTCGGGCTTGGCCCCGCCCTGCACGACCCGGTCCACCAGGAACGGCAGCCGGATCACCCCATGCGAATGGGTGCCGCGCAGGTCGGCCGTCACCAGGCTGTCCGCGACGGTGTCGGCATCGACCGCGGGCAGGCCGACGCCGACAAACAGCCGCTGCGCAAAGGTGCGCAAGTCATCGGCATCCACACGGACCATGCCGTTTCCTTCCTTTCTCATGGGGTGCTCTCCGGCCGGTCTCGCGCGTCGCGCGTGGCGGCCAACGGGTCGTCTTGCCGCATGCCTTATTCGACGCGGATGTTCGAGGCCTTGGCGACCTTGCCGAACAACTCGTAGTCGTTCGCGATCCGCGCGGCGAATTGCTGCGGCGTGCTCATCACCGGATACATGCCCATCTTGGCCAGGCCGGTCTTGACCGCTTCGGTCTGCATGGCTTCGGACAAGGCCTTGTAGATGGTCTGCACGATGGCGTCGGGCGTGCCCTTGGGCGCATGCAGCCCCATCCAGTTGCTGCAGGCCTCCATCGGCTTGAAGCCGGCTTCGGCGACCGTGGGCACATCGGGGATCTTGGGGTTGCGCTTGTTGGCCACGACCATCAAGGGCCGCAACTTGCCGGCAATGATGTGCGGCTCGACCAGTGCCAGCGCATTGAGGCTGAACTGCACCCGGTTGCTCAGCAGGTCGATCATCATCGGGCCGCCGCCCTTGTAGTGCACCGCCTCCATCTCCAGGCCGGCCAGGCTGCGGAAATACTCGAGATACAGGTGCTGATTGCCGCCGGCGCCGGCATCGCCCCAGAACACCTTGCCCGGGTTCTTCTTCGCATAGGCCACGAATTCGGCGATGTTCTTCGCCGGCACGTCGGCCGCCACGCTGAGCACCTGGTCGCCGTCACCCACCATCGTGATGTGGGTGAGCTCGGTCAGGGGGTTGATCTCCAGGTTCGAGGTATGCGGCAACACCACGAGCTGGCCCACACCGGAGGCCAGCAGGTTGTAGCCATCAGGCGCCTGCTTGGCGACATAGGTGGTGGCGATGTTGCCGGCCACGCCGACCCGGTTTTCCACCACGACCGGCACGCCGAGTTTCTCCGACAGGGCCGGGCCGTACATGCGCGGCAGGCCGTCGGTGACGCCGCCGGGCGAGAAACCCACGGTCAGCTTGATCGGCTTGTTCGGCCAGGCGGCGTTGGCCGACTGCGCGCCCGCCAGCGTGGGCACGGCCAGGCCGGCCGCGAGGCCGCCACCGGCCAGCAACAGCTGGCGGCGGGAAACGGGGGTGGTGGGAAAACGGTTCATCACGTGTGCTCCTTTGTTTATCGGTCTTGCAGGGGTGGGGAAATCGGATCAGTGGTCGTCGTCGTCGCTTGCCGACCCGGCGGTGCCCAGCGGCGCGCGCGGTCGCGCCGGCGGCACGCCGCCGTGCACGACCCAGCCGTTGGTGGCGAGCACGCCGGCATCGACGTTCAGGTTGGCACCGGTGATCGCCGACGCCTTGTCGCTGAGCAGGAACGCGATCGCCTCGGCCACTTCGGACGGCTCGACCAGCTTGCCCAGCGCGCTGACCTCCACCGGCGAGACGGCATACCGCTTGCCCTCGGCGATCTGCGCCACCATGCGCGGCACCGCGACAAAACCCGGGCTCACCGCGTTGACACGCACGCCGCTGCGACCCCATTCGCCGGCCATGCCTTCGGTGAGCATGTTCACCGCGGCCTTGGCCGAGTAGTAGGCATGACCGTGGTTGGGCCGCTGCCCGACCATCGACGAGATGTTGACGATGGCGCCCGCGCCGTGGGCCGCCATGCGCTTGCCGAACTCGACGCAGGCCACGTAGCTGCCGCGGTAGGCCGAATGCACGATGCGGTCCCAGGTCTCGAGCGGCAGCAGCTCGGGTGCCATCTGCGGCTGGAAGATCGCGGCCGAGTTGACCATGCCGTGGATCACGCCGTGGCGCGACTCGATGGCCTGCGCGGCATCGGCGATGCTTTGCGCATCGAGCACGTCGACCCGCACGCCGTGGCCGCCGACCTGCGCGGCGGTGGCGGCGGCCGCCGCCTCGTCGATATCCGCGACAACGACACGCCAGCCCCGGCGGGCCAGCAACACGGCCGTGGCCGCACCGATGCCGTTGGCACCACCGAGCACCACGGCCAGGCGGCCCCGGCCTTCGTCCTGCCGGTCCTCGGTGCCGGTGTCGGCGGTATTACTGGACATGCTTCCTGCCTCCTGCTGTCACGGCGCCACAACCTGTTGTTGCCGCCGCCTGTCTTGTTGATCGAAATGTGTTGTGCCGACCGGTTGTCGGCGGGCAGGGCAATTACATCGAATGCGGCCGCGCACGTCCAAAACTGTCGATGTCTGGCAGAGGTATGTTTTTTGTTGTGGCAGGCGTCGCGCCGGCGGCGCCGCAACAGCCCTGGCGTCAGGCGTCAGGCGTCGGGCTGCATGCGTTCCTGCAGCACCTGCAACGCGCCGGCGAGCGCACCGGGATGCGCCAGCGCGTCCAGGCAGGTCGCCAGCGGCCCCAGGGTTCGCGCGTATTGCAGGCTGACGCGCGCCAGCAGTTCCAGCATCTCGGCCTCGAACTTGAACGGCGCGCGTCGCGACGGGCGCACCAGGTACAGAGTGCGCGACAGCGGTGGATTGACGATGCGCCGCCCGACGATGCGACCGAGCCGGATGTCGTCGATGACGTTGCCGTAGGGCATCACCGCGGCGGCGTCGCCGTGGGCGACCATGTTCTTCATCATCGACACCGACGACACGTCGAGCGTGAGGTCGAGCTTCATCGCCAGCCGCTTGGCCGTCGCCAGCACCTGCTGGCGCACGCCGTCGCGCGGCCCCGGCATCACGAGCCGGTGGCGCGCGAGTTCCGAGAACTCGATGGTCTCCGCGATGGTCTTCGTGCGTGCGCGCCGGGGTGCGGACGCGGGCATGCCATCCGCAGGCCTGGCGCGACGCGCCGGCCGTTCGGCCGCCGCCTGCGGCGCGCACACGAACAGGGTGGACTCCTCGATCAGCGGCACGCGCAGCAAGCCCGGACGCTCATGGACCTCGTAGGCGAGCACGATGTCCACCGCATGGCGCTCGAGCGCCTCGATCAACGGCCCGCTGCGTTCCTCGACGATGCTCAGCTTGACGCTGGGCGCTTCCAGGCGCGACTGCAGCACCAGGTCCCGGCCCACGATGTTGGCGAAACCATTGGTCAGGCCGAGCACGATGCCTTCCTGGTCGCGGCGCCCCGCGGCCGACACCTCGCGGCCGGTCTCCTCGACCAGGCGCAGGATCTCGCACGCCCGTTCGTACAGCAGCTGGCCCGCACGCGTGGGCGACACGCCGCGCGAATGGCGGCTCAGCAACGCGACGCCCATGTGTTGCTCGAGCTGGCGTATCTGCAACCCCAGCGCGGGCTGGGCCACGAACAGCTGCTCGGCCGCACGCGTGATGTTGCCCGTCTCGACAACACGCGCGAAATACTGGAGTTGACGCAGGTTGATGGCAGGTTCCTCGAAGAAGACGACTCCGATATTGTGGCGCACGGCCCGCCCGCTCAGCCCTGCCGATCGCCCCTCGCCGATGTGGCGTGCGCACCGCGTCGTCGTGCCACGGAGCCGCTGCCCGCGCCGCGCGCCTTGCCCCGCTTCGGGGCGGCGGCACCGGCGCCGTAGATGTCGAAGATCTGCTCGCGCATCCACTGGCTGCCGGCGTCGGTATCGAAGCGGCTGTCCCAGCACACGATGTGCTTGTAGCCCGGCAGCGCGAACGGCAGGGGTTGCAGGTACAACACGTCCTCGTGCACCTGCGCCACGCGCCACGGCATCACGGCCGCGCAGTCGCCCTGCCCCAGCAGGTCGACGATCTGGCCGAAGCTGCTGACCGCGATCTGCGTGTGCCGCCGGTGGCCGGTACGCTCCAGCGCGCCGTCGATCAGGTCTTCGAGCGTCGACGTGCCGTAACCCAGAAAGATCTGCGGCGTGGCGCAGAAGTCGTCCAGCGTCGCAACCGTCCCGGCCCGCGGATGGTCGCGCCGCATCGCATACACGTAGTGATCCTCGTACAACTCGGCCACCTCGAGGTCCCGCGGCAACTGGATGCGCGCCACCACGCCCAGGTCGAGTTCGCCCTTGTGCAGCCGGTCGCGCAAGGACCACACGCCGGGCGGCTCCCATACGATGCGGATCCGGGAACCCGATGCCAGCAGC
>JBFIDI010000308.1:0-7052 GCA_041581405.1 Burkholderiaceae bacterium | reverse complement strand
GACCGTGCTCAACATCGCGCGCAATGCCTGCCAGGCATTGCGCGAGCGGATTGCGGCGGGTGATGCCTGTCTCACATTGCGGACCCGGGTGGTGCGACAAGTCACTTTCGGCAAGCAACGCTACAGGTTGGCACTGGAATTGCATGTGATCGACAACGGGCCTGGTGTTCCAGACTCGATCAAGGATCGCATCTTCTACCCGCTGGTATCGGGGCGTGATGGTGGATCCGGCCTGGGGTTGACGCTGGCACAGTCGTTTGTGCAGCAGCACCATGGAATGATCGAGGTGGACAGCGTGCCGGGACGCACCGACTTCAAGATACTCATTCCACTGCCCTGAACCTTGTCCAACCACAACCCAACCCCCATGCGCCCGACGCGCGGTCCTGCATCATGAAGCCGATATGGATTGTTGACGACGACCAGTCGATCCGCTTCGTGCTGGAGAAGGCCTTGCTCCGGGAAAACCTGGCGACCCGCAGCTTCACCAACATCCGCGACGTGTTGTCGGCACTCGAAGGAGCCGGCGAGCACGAAGGTCCGCAGATCCTGGTCAGTGACATCCGCATGCCCGGCGGTTCCGGCCTGGAACTGCTCGAGAAGGTCAAGCGCGACCATCCCGGTTTACCGGTCATCATCATGACCGCGTTCTCCGACCTGGAGAGCGCGGTGTCTGCGTTCCAGGGCGGTGCTTTCGAGTACCTGCCCAAGCCGTTCGACCTGCCCAAGGCCGTCGAGCTGATCCGTCGCGCGATGCAGGAGAGCCAGCGCGAGGAAGTCTCGGAGCATCGCGCCGTCGCGCCGCCCGAGATGCTGGGCCAGGCGCCCGCCATGCAGGACGTGTTCCGGGCCATCGGTCGCCTGAGCCAAAGCAACGTCACGGTGATGATCACCGGTGAATCGGGCACCGGCAAGGAGCTGGTCGCGCGGGCCCTGCACAAGCATTCGCCGCGCGGCGGCGGCGGCAGCGCACCCTTCGTCGCGATCAACACCGCGGCGATCCCCAAGGACCTGCTCGAGAGCGAGCTGTTCGGCCATGAACGCGGCGCGTTCACCGGCGCCCAGACCATGCGCCGCGGGCGCTTCGAGCAGGCCGATGGCGGCACCCTGTTCCTCGACGAGATCGGCGACATGCCGTTCGACCTGCAGACCCGCCTGTTGCGCGTGTTGTCCGACGGCAATTTCTATCGGGTCGGTGGCCACGACGCCATCAAGACCAATGTGCGCGTGATTGCCGCGACGCACCAGAACCTGGAGCAACGCGTCAGGGACGGTGCGTTCCGCGAAGACCTGTTCCACCGCCTGAACGTGATCCGCCTGCGGCTGCCGCCCTTGCGTGAGCGGCGCGAGGACATACCGGCCTTGACGCGCCACTTCCTGCAGCAAAGCGCACGCCAGCTCGAGGTCGAGCCCAAGCGCATCTCCGATGCCGCGCTGCAGCAGCTGTCCCGCTTCGGTTTTCCGGGCAACGTGCGCCAGCTCGAGAACATCTGCCACTGGTTGACCGTGATGGCGCCGGCCCAGGTGATCGATGCCAAGGACCTGCCGCCGGAGGTGTTGATGGGAGGGGCCGCCCCGGCTGCCGCGACGGGTGAACCCGCCGCCGCGTCGCAGGGGTTCGCAGCGGCCGCGTCGTCGCAGGAGCTGCCCGATTCGATTGCCAGCGCCGTCGCCCGACCCTCGCCGGTAGCCGGTCCTGTCGGGGGCGAACCGGACACCACGGCATTCGCGCAGCCGCCGATCGCCATCGGCGCGGACTGGGAGTCCGGCGTCGAGATCGAGGCCAGCCAGATGCTGGCGGCCGGCCAGCCCGACGTCTGGGAAGCCTTGACGCGCCGGTTCGAGTCGCGCCTGATCCTCACCGCGTTGGCCAATACGCGCGGCCGGCGCATCGAGGCCGCGCAGAAGCTGGGAATCGGCCGCAACACCATCACGCGCAAGATCCAGGACCTGGGCCTGGAATAGGCGCGCGGCAGCTTCAGATCCACCGCCGGCACGGCGTGCCGGCGGCGAGTCCTCAGTCCGCCAGTTCCACGACCACCGGTGCGTGGTCGCTGGGCCGTTCGTTCTTGCGCGGGGCCTTGTCGATGGTGCATGCCGTCACGCGGGGCTTGAGCGCGTCGCTGACCAGCACATAGTCGATGCGCAGTCCGCGGTTGCGCCGGAACGCGAACTCGCGGTAGTCCCACCAGCTGTAGGTTTTCTCCGGCTGCTCGAACATGCGGTAGCTGTCGTGCAGGCCCAGTTGCAGCAGCGCGCGGAAATGTTCGCGCTCCTGCACCGTGTGGTGGATGGTGTCGCGCAGGCCTTCCGGATCCCAGCTGTCGCGGTCCTCGGCAGCCACGTTGAAGTCGCCCAGCACGACCAGTTCGGGATGGGCCGCCAGTTCGCCTCGCAGCCAGTCCTGCAGGGCCTGCAGCCAGCGCATCTTGTAGGCGAACTTTTCGCTGCCGGGCTCCTGACCGTTGACGAAATAACCATTGACCAGCCGCAGCGGGCCGCGTGGCGTATCCAGCGTGGCGGCGATCACGCGCGACTGCTCGTCGGCGAAATCGGGGATATTGGTCACGACGTCGCGCAGCGGCGTACGGCTGAGGATGGCGACACCGTTGTAGGTCTTCTGGCCGAACACGGCGCTGTGGTAGCCGGCCTGCTGCAGGGCTTCGCGCGGGAACTTGTCGTCGCTGAGCTTGAGTTCCTGCAGGCACAAGGCGTCGACCGGATTGGCGGCGAGCCAGTCCAGTACCTGCGGCAGTCGCACGGTCAGGGAGTTGATGTTCCAGGTGGCAAGTTTCATGGTGTGGTCAAGGTGGCGCGGTGACGATGGCCCGCTCGGGCCCGACACCTGCATTATCGACAGCCCGGACGGCACGGTCGCGCCGGAGCTGGTCGATCGGCGCGTCCCCCGGCCGCGACCCGTGCGCCGCGAGCGGCGCGAAGCCGGTTGCGTCGCGCGCGCAGCGACGCATGGCTGTCATGGCGCGCCAAAGAACGGTTCCGCCACACCCGTGGCGCCGATGCCGTCGATACGCAGCAGGGCGCCGGCCTGCGGCCAGGCGGCGCGTTCGTGTTCGGGCAGCAACTGGCGCGCCGTGGTCACGTACAGCTGGTCCAGCCGCGGCCCGCCGAAGGTGACCATGGTCGGATGGCGCACCGGGATCGCGATGCGTTCGATCATCCTGCCCGCGGGCGAGATACACGCCACCGCCCCCCCGTGGACCAGCGCACACCAGTAGTTGCCCTCGGTGTCGCAGGTCGCGCCGTCGACGCGACCTTCGATGTCGGCGGTGGAGAAGAAGCGCCTCTTGCCGGTAATCCGGCCGCGATCGAGGTCGAAGTCGTAGACCCAGACGGTTTCGTCGCGGCTGTCGGCCAGATACATGCGGCTGTCGTCGGGTGCAAACGCGATGCCGTTGCCGATGACGAAGTCGCCGTCCATGCGTGTCACCGACAGGTCGGGGTCGAGCCGCAACAACTCGGCCTGGCGACCGATGAAATCGGAATGCACCGTCGCGCACCAGTAACGGCCGCGGCGGTCGCATTTGCCGTCGTTGAGCAGAAGGCGACGATCGCGCGCCAGCGGGTCGGCAAGCACGGTGCAGTCGGCGCCGCCGTCATCACGCAGGCGGATGCGCTGGAAGCCGGCCCGGGTACCGCCGATCAGGCTGCCGTCTTCGCAGAAAACGAAGGAGCCGATGTCGTCCGCCAGACCGAAGCTGCGCACCGATCCATCGGCCGGCTCCAGTCGCCGGATCGCGGGCGCGAAGGCATCGACCCAGTACAGGCGCTGCTCGCGGACGTTCCACTGGGGGCCTTCACCGAGCCGGTCCGGCTCGAGGTGGACCATGCTGATCGACGTCATCGACCGGCCCTTGCCCGGGCATGGGGCGTGGCGCTGGTTCCGCGGCGCGTCATCACAGCCGCGTCCCCGGCGCATAACTGCGCCCCGGCGTATTGCGCCAGCGCCCGACGGTTTCGCGCCGCGCCGGCTGCAGCCGCTGCGGCGGCAGGTCGGACAGGATCAGCCCCAGGTCGTCGACCACCATCTCGCCGATGGCCGCCAGCGCGCTGGGCAGGCCGCCGGCGCGGTGGGCCGACAACAACAGGTCATCGACCTGGCGCGCGCGCAGGTCCGCCGGGGCGGGTTCGACCGGGAACACGTCGGTGGCGGCGCGGAATCGGCCTTGCGCCACCAGGTCGACCAGCGCGTCGAAATCGACGATGCCGGCACGCGACATCAGCAGGAAGATGGCGTCGTCACGGATCGTCGCCAGGCGGTTGCGGTCCAGCCAGCCCTGGTTCTGTGCGGTCACGCCGGCCAGCGCGAAGATGACCCTGGGCTGGCTCAGCACCTGTTCCAGGCCGGCGGGTTCGGCACCGAGTTCGCGAATCAGGCTGTCGGGCAGCCAGGGGTCGTGGATCAGCAGGCGCGGCCGAAACGGCGCCAGCAGCGGAATCAGCGCCCGTCCCAGGTTGCCGCAGCCGATCAGGCCCATGGTCTGGCCGTGCAGCATGAAGGCATTGCGGTTGCCCGCCAGCCCGTATTGCTCCTGGCCGGCGCGCATCAGCCGGTCGCCGCGCGTGATGCCGCGCGCCAGGTCGATGGCCATGCCCAGCGCCATCTCGGCCACCGGTTGCGCAAACACCGGCGCGATGCCGAGCACCTGGATGCCGCGCGCGAAGCAGGCCTCGTAGTCGATGTTCTGCATGAAGTTGCCTTCGACGTTGATGATGGCGCGCAGTCGCGGTGCGCGCGCGAGGCGCTGCGCGTCCATGTCGGTCTGGCCGACGATGGCCACGGCGCGCGCCAGCTGTGCGTCGACGAACTCCGCCGGCAGCTTGCCGCCGGCACTCTCGGCCAGGCCGACGACCTGGCCCAGCGCCTCGAAACGTGCGCGCATGGCGGGGCTGAAGATCAGGTCGGCGCTGCGCGGCCAGGGATCGAACAGGATCACCGGTGGCACCACCATCGGGGCAGGGGTCATGGGCGTGCGACCTCGTTGCGGGGTGTGGACAGGGAATGCGTCATGGCGCGGCCTTGAAACGCAGGGGTTCGGGCAGCCGCGCATCCTGCGCAGCGAACCACAGTCGCAACTCGTAACGTTCCGAGCGGCCCAGGGCCTCGGTCTCGGCTTCGAGCTGCACCGAGTGGCTGGTGTTGTCGGTGATGCGGAAACGGCCTTGCGCGTCGGTCCGGGTGCGGCCGCGTTCCTGGTGGGTCACGAAGCCGCGTTCGAAGATGCGGATCGTCGCATCCGCCACGGGCCGGCCCGCGGCGTCGACGACCCGGCCTTCGATCACGCCGTTGTCGTGCTGGCCGACGTAGGCCATCCAGCCCAGCCATGCCAGCAGCATCAGCGTGGGCACGACGAACCAGCGCGACATCCACCAGCGGTGCGTCATCCCTTGGTTGCTCCCGAGGTCAGTCCGCGGATGAATTCCTTCTGCGCCATCAGGAACACCAGGATGGAGGGCGCGAGCACCATGACGGCGAACGCGTACAAGGCGCCGGTGGTGTCCTCCAGGTAGGACAGGAAACGCGCCAGTCCCAGCGGCAGCGTCTGCATCAGCGGGTCGCGCGTGATCAGCAGCGGCCACAAAAAGTTGTTCCACGACCAGATGAAGGTCAGGATGATGTTGGTCGCGATCGCCGGCTTGGACAGCGGCATCAGCACGCGCACGATGATGCGCCATTCGGACAGGCCGTCGAGCCGGGCCGCATCGATCAGCGAGCGTGGCACGGCCTCGAACGCGGCCTTGAACACGAAGATGCACACGATGGTCGAGAGCATCGGCAGCGCCAGCCCGAAGTAGGTGTTGAGCAGGTTGAGCTTGGCGGTGATCAGGTAGGCCGGGATGATGGTGGCCTGGAACGGGATCAGCATGCACGACAGGAACAGCGCCAGCACCGCGTTGCGGCCCGCGAACTGCCGCGTCAGCGCATAACCGGCCATCGCGTTGAACACGACGTTGCCGACCACGGCGATGGCGGAGACGACGATGCTGTTGAGCAGGTATCGCGGGAACGGGATCAGGTACCAGACGTCGACGAAGTTGAACAGGTGCGGGTTCTGCGGCAGCAGGTTGGGTGGATAGGCGTAGATGTTCTCGTTCGTGATCGCGGTCTTGATGACCCAGTAGAACGGCACCAGCATCAGGAAGGCGATCACCATCAGCGTCAGGTGGCGCAGCCCCAGCCAGGTCGCCTGCTTGCGTGCGCTGGCCATGGTTCAGTCCTGCTCCACGGCGCCGGCATTGCCGCCGGCGGCCTTGTTGGCCACGAAGGTCAGCCCGACCAGCAGCGCGAACTGCACCACCGTCAGCGCCGCGGCGTAGTCGAACTTCGTCTGCACGAATCCGGCCTTGTAGATGTGCGTGATCAGCAGTTCGGTTGCGTGGCCGGGCCCGCCGTTGGTCATGATGTAGACCAGGTCGAAGCTGGAGAACGAGTTCAGGATGCCGACCACCACGCACAGGAACAACGAAGGCCGCAGCATCGGCAAGGTGATGCGAAAGAAACGGGCCCAGGCCGGCGCACCGTCGATGCGAGCCGCTTCGTACAGGTTCTGCGGAATGCTCTGCAGACCGGTCAGCAGGATGATCATGTAGAAACCCAGGATCTGCCAGATCTCGGCGAAGATCACCGAGGGCAGGGCCCAGTCGAAGTCCTGCAGGAAGCCGATGGGTTGGTCGATCAGGCCGCTCGAACGCAACGCGTAGTTGATGATGCCGCCGCGTTCGTCGTACATCCAGCGCCAGATGATGCCCACCGCGATGGCCATCAGCGGATACGACAGGAACACGATGGTGCGGTAGACCGACGCGCCCTTGAGGTCGGAGTTCACCAGCAGCGCGATGCCCAGCGCGGCGGCAATGGCCAGCGGCGAGGCGGCGATGAAGATCAGCGTGTTCTTCAGCGCGATCCAGAACACGTCGTCGTATTCCCACATCTCGACGTAGTGTTCGAACCCGATCCATTCGGCCGGCCGCAGCGGCGACCAGGACTGGAACGACAACACGACGTTCCAGCCCAGCGGCAGCAGACGGTACAG
>JBFIDI010000307.1:0-7056 GCA_041581405.1 Burkholderiaceae bacterium | reverse complement strand
GGGGGGACTCGCGTCCGAGGCTGGGGCGTCGTCTTGCCGGCAATAGTGATTAGCGCCCCGGCCGAACGGCTCAATCCCCTGGGTGTATCAGGCGACACCTATCCAAAGCCGCACGGCAGTCACGCTGCGCATTCCACCGATCGCGGACACCCATTCCAAGCTGATCGCGGACATCGTTCCGGGGGATCGCGGACGCCCTGTGTGGGGCGCCTGAGTGACAGGGTAGATCGTAATGCAACTGTCCGCGATCACTTTGGAACGGGATACGTGGTCGTGCGGAACGAATGGCCGGGTTATCCATGCGGCGCCCTGGCGCCGGGTGGATAACCCGGTGCCGAAGGCGTGTTTTCGGGCGTTGCCATGTGCATGGCAGCCTTGTCCATGGCGGCGGCGTCGCTTGCGACGTACAGCCGCCGCGGTGGGCAAGGCGTGTGGGAGCGCAAACACTCGGCCCGACCCTGTGTTGCCGTCAGGGTTTCGGCGAAGCCCGGCGCAGCGACTCGCCCTTGAGCGCGATGGTGTGCGAGCCGTGCAGCAGCCGGTCCATGATGGCGTCGGCAATGGTGGGCTCGCCCAGCCACTGGTGCCAGGCGCCGGTGGGCAATTGGCTGGTGATGAGCGTGCTGCGGCTGCCTACCCGGTCGTCGAGCAACTCCAGCAGATCTTGGCGCTCCTGGGCCGCGATGGGGGCGATGGCCAGATCGTCCAGCACGATCAGGTCGAGCTTGGCCAGTTGCGCCAAACGGCGGCTGAAGCTGCCGTCGCCGTGGGCGACCTGCAGTTCTTGCAGCAGCCGGGTGGCGCGGGTGTAGAGCACGCTCAATCCCTGGCGCGCGGCCTGTTTGGCCAGGGCGCATCCCAGCCATGTTTTCCCGCAACCTGTGGCGCCGGTGATGAGCACGTTGCGACCGTCGCGGATCCATTGTCCCTCGGCCAGAGCGGTGACCAGGTGGCGGTCCAGGCCGCGGCCAGCGCGCCAGTCGATGTCCTCGATGCAGGCGCTACTGACCTTGAGCTTGGCGGCCTTGAGCAGCCGGGCCAGGCGTTTGCCGTCGCGCCAGTCCAACTCGCGCTGTACCAGCAAGGCCAGGCGTTGCTCGAAGGGCAGCGCTTCGGCTGCTGCCCGGGTTGCGGTGTCGTTGAGCGCGGCGATCATGCCGTCCAGGTGCAGTGCGCGCAGTTGGTCCAGGGTGTGTTGATGGAGCATGGTGGTGTGGTTTCGCGTGTGAGTTGGATGGGCGGTCGATGGGCCGTTCATCAGTGATGTCCGTAGTAGCCGGGGCCGCGCACGTTGTCGTGGCCGGGCATCGGCGAGGCGACGCCGCCGAGCAGGCTTACGTCGCGCCGGTCCAGCCCGCACTCGAGGATGGACTTGACGCTGCGGTAGTGCGGTGCGCGGATCGACTGGGCCCGCGCGCAGGCCGCCTCCAGCCGTTCGTCGCCATACTGGCGGGCCAGCCGCATCAGGCCCAGGCAGGATCGATAGCCCTGCTCGGGGTGCGGCCGGTGTTCCATCTGCCAGCGCACCACGGCGCCGGTGGCCGCGCCGATGCGTTCGCCCCAGCCGATCAGCTTAGCCGGCGTCCACTGCCGGTGTGCCCGGTGCGAGGCGGGCATGTGTTCGGCCACCGTGGTGAAGCCGCCGACCTTGCAGCTGCGGGCATGCGCGGCGATGCGCTGGCGGCGCAGCAGCACCTCCAGCGTGGTGGCCGTGATTCGCAGCTCCACCGCCTGTCCGACGTGCTGGTGCGGCACCGAGTAGTAGTGGCCTTCGAAGGCAACGTGGTAGTCGATGTTGACCCGTGCCGACTTGAACAGCGCCAACACCATTGCCTGCGCCGGCAGCGCTCTCAAAGCTGGAGCGTCCAGCGCCTCGAAGGCGCTGCGCCGGCAACCGGGCAGTTTCTTGAACGGTCGCAGGTTGAGTTCGGTCAGCAACGCCGCAATCGCCTTGTTGAGCTCGCCCAGGGCGAAGAAGCGCCGATGGCGCAACCGTGCCAGGATCCAACGCTCGACCACCTGTACGCCGACCTCCACCTTAGCCTTGTCCTGCGGACGAGCGGGCCGCGCCGGCAAGACGGCCACGCCGTAGTGCTCGCCCAACTCCTGCATCAGCCGGGCGGTGACGGGTTCGTAGGCGTCGGGGTTGGCGATCAGTGCACGGGGCTGGTCGGGCACCAGCAATCGGGGTACGCCGCCGATGAACGCGAAGGCGTCGATGATCGCCCCCACCCAGTCGGCGGCGGTTTGCTGCCAGGTGGCGCAGGCATACGTGTAGTTGGAGGCGCCCAGCACCGCAACGAAGATCTGGGCACGGCGAACCTCGCCGGTCAACGGATCTGTCACCGCCACCGTCTGGCCGGCATAGTCCACGAACAGCCGTTCACCGCCGGGGTGGACCTGTCGCATCGAGCGCTTGAGCCGCTTGGCCCAGGCTCGGTATTTGTCGCAGAAGGCGCTGTAGCGGTAGGCCTGTTCGCCGGTTGCAGCCCGGTATTCCTCCCACAGCAGTTGCAGCGTCACGCCGGGGCGCTTGAGCTCCTGGTGCACAGTGGCGTAATCGGGCTCGAGTCGAGTGCTGCTGCGCGGGCGCGGCGGCGGGTATAGCCGCGCCTGCAGTTGCTCGTCGGTCATTGTGCTGGCCACTGGCCAGGCGATGCCGGCATCGCGCGCGTACAACGCGATCTCGCTGACGGTGGTCTTGCTGATTCCCAGCGCGGCGGCGACCTGCCGCCTGCTCAGGCCGGAGTCGGCCAACAGTTGAAGTGTTTGTCTGATCTTGCTCATGAGGACCCTTGGTGTGGGCATCGCCGCTCCGGTCAAAAAACCGGCAAGCGTATGCCTGGTTGGGTCACTCAGGACACCGGCAGGTGTCCGCGATCAAAATGGACCGCTGTCCGCCATCAGCTTGGAACAGCGGTCGCCATCACCGCGGAACACTGTCCGCCATCAGAGCGGAACGCCGTCCGGGATCGGGCGGAATACGCATCGATGAACCCGTCGCAGGCCGGTGACAACGAGCGCCCCCGCTTGGTCACGATCGATATGTCGCGCGACACCATGGGGGACGTCAGCGTCTTGACCACGAGGCTCGCGTCTTTCGACCAGCTGGCAAACGCGGACGGCATGATGGATGCACCCAATCCGGCACCGGTCATCCACAGCGCGGTGGACAGGAACGAGACCTCGTTGACGACATCCAGCAGTACGCCCGCGCGGGCCGCTGTCCCGTCGATCAGTGGACGAATGCCATAACCTGGCCGTACGGTGATCACCCGATGGCCAGCAAGGTCGGTCCAGCGCACGGTGCGGCGTGCGGCCAACGGATGGTCGCGCTGGCACACGACGCTGAGGTGGTCGCGCAACAGCGTCTGCGTATCCACGTCAGCTCCGGCCCGTTCCGGTGTGCCGATGCCGAAATCGACATGTTCGCCGATGACGCGCGACACGAACTGTTCGGGAGCGCAGTCGTCGATCACCACATGGATCTCGGGATGCAGCGCCGTGAAGGCCCGGATCACCCTGGGCAGCAGGATCTCGGCAAGTGTCGGCGTGACCGCGATGCAGACGCGGCCGCGGCGCAGGCCGGTCAGATCACGCAGCCCAGCACCAAGCGAGTCCACGTCGCGCAGTATGCGCTCGGTCACCACGATGGCCTCGTGCGCCGCCTGGGTCGGCTGCAGGGCGCGCGTGGTGCGGTCGAACAGCCGCGCACCGAGGCCTTCTTCGATCTGGCGTATCAGCACGCTGACAGCCGATTGCGTGACAAAGAGCTGCTCAGCCGCAGCACGGAGCTTGCGCAGGTGGTAGACAGCGGCGAACGCACGCAATTGCCGCAGTGTTGGGCTGAAACTCTGATTCATGAATTTTCATCATATGTCATTCGCAAATTATCGATTTACGAATGAATAGGGTTTGATTCCAATCAAGGCTCACCGGGCCCGCTACCCCAACGACATCAGGAGACACCATGCGATCGATCTACCGTGCCCTGGCCGGCTGTGCTGCGGCTGCCCTGGCCATGAGCTTCACCTTGCCTGCTGTAGCCCAGGCCAATGATTTTCCCAACAAGCCCGTCCGCATCGTGGTGACCTTCCCGCCGGGCGGCAGCGCCGATGCGGTGGTGCGCATGCTGGTTCCGCGCCTGAACGAAAAGCTGGGGCAGTCCGTTATCGTGGACAACCGTCCGGGCGCCGGCGGGAACATCGGCCTGACGGTCGTTGCCAAGGCCGCTCCGGGCGACGGATACACGCTGGGCGTGGGTGCGGCAGGTGCGTTGTCGGCAAACGTGAGCTTGTATGCGCAGATGCCGTTCGATCCGGTCAAGGACCTGCGGCCGGTCAGCATGCTGGCCGCCATTCCTTTCGTGATCATCGGTCATCCTTCGGTGGCGGCGCGCAACCAGCGCGACCTGATCGCGCTGGCCAAGGCACAGCCGGGCAAGCTGTCCATCGCGCACGGCGGCAATGGCACGGCCATGCACCTCACCGCAGCGCTGTTCGCGCAGATGGCCGATGTGAAACTGGTCGAGGTTCCTTATCGCGGCTCGGGACCGGCCGCGCTGGATGTACTGTCGGGCCAGGTTCCGCTGGCCGTCGTGGACCTGCCTTCGGCATTGCAGCACATCAAGGCTGGCAAGCTGATTGCGTTTGGCGTCACCAGTCCAGAACGCTTGCCGATGTTGCCGGACGTGCCCACCGTGGCCGAGGCTGGCCTGCCGGGTTATGACTCCACTGGCTGGTTCGGCGTCGTTGCACCTGCCGGAACGCCTGCAGCCGTCATCGCGCGGCTGAACGCGGAAATTACCGGAGCGCTCAACGACGAGGCCATCAAGACCAACATGCGCAACCTGGGTGTCGAACCGGCGCCCGGCACCGTGGCGTCCTTCGAGGCCTACATCAAGGCCGAAACCGACAAATGGGCACGCGTCATCAAGACCGCCAACATCAAGCTCGAGTGAAGCGCATGATCGACAACAGGGATGACACGACAGACTGTGATGTATTGATCGTGGGGGCGGGCCCGGTGGGCCTGACGCTGGCCATGGATCTGGCGGGTCGTGGCGTAAGGGTCCTGATCGCCGAGACCCGCCGGTATGCAGAGCCGCCCAGCGTCAAATGCAACCATGTCTCGTCGCGCAGCATGGAGCAGTTTCGACGCCTTGGCGTGGCGCACAAGTTGCGCAACGCCGGCCTGCCGGAGGACTTTCCGAATGACGTGGTGTTTCGCACCAGTGTGACCGGGATCGAACTCACGCGCATCCCCATTCCCTGCCGACGCGATCGTTACGACGATACCAGCGGCCCGGACGGCTGGTGGCCGACGCCCGAGCCACCGCACCGCATCAACCAGATATACCTCGAGCCCATACTGCTCGAACATGTTGCGGCCCTGACGGGCGTGACCTTGCTCAACCGCACGCAGGTGACCGGATTCAGCCAGTCAGCGACGTGCGTGCAGGCAACGACCAGGCACCTGGACGATGGTCGCGAGCGAACGTGGCGCGCACGCTACCTGGTGGGTTGTGACGGCGGCAGTTCCGGCGTGCGCAAGCAGATGGGCGCCCGGCTCGAAGGCACGGCGGTGATCCAGCGTGTGCAGTCCACGTATATCCGGGCGCCCGGGCTCAAAGCGCTGATTCCGGGCAAACCGGCCTGGTCCTGTTATTCGGTCAATCCGCGTCGCTGCGGCACCACCTTTGCCATCGACGGCGAGACCACCTGGCTGGTACACAACCATCTGCATGCCGAAGAGCCGGAGTTCGAGGCGGTCGACCGGGACGCGTCGATCCGGGAGATCCTCGGGGTTGACGCCGAATTCCACTACGACATCATCAGCAAGGAAGACTGGGTGGGCCGTCGCCTGGTGGCTGACCGTTTTCGTGATCGGCGCGTGTTCATCGCGGGCGACGCGGCGCACCTTTGGGTACCGTACGCCGGTTACGGCATGAATGCCGGCATCGCCGATGCGATCCACCTGTCGTGGCTGCTGGCCGCTCAACTGCATGGCTGGGCCGATGAAGGGATGCTCGATGCCTACGAGGCCGAGCGCCAGCCGATCACCGAGCAGGTTTCGAATTTTGCGATGGACCATGCACAGAAGATGATCCGGGCGCGTCGCGCCGTGCCGTCCAATATCGAGGCCCCGGACGCCGATGGCGCAGCAGCACGCGCCCTGGTGGGCCGGGAATCGTATGACCTCAACGTGCAGCAGTTTTGTTGCGCGGGACTGAACTTCGGCTACTTCTACAGCGGTTCGCCCATCATCGTCGCCGATGATGAAACGCCGCCGGCCTACAGCATGGGCAACTTCACGCCGTCCACCGTGCCGGGCTGCCGCGCGCCGCATCTATGGCTTGCCAACGGGCGTTCACTGTACGACGCATTCGGACCCGGTTATACCTTGCTGCGCCTGCAAGCGGGGGTCGACGTCGGCCCCCTGGTCGATGCCGCGCAGATCAGGCGCATGCCCTTGTCGGTGCTGGACGTGCAACCGCGTGACACACTGCCCGACGGCTACCGGCACGCTCTGGTACTGTGCCGCGCCGACCAGCATGTCGTGTGGCGAGGCGACCAGATGCCGGCCGACCCGCAGGCACTGGTAGCCGTGCTGTGTGGCGTCGCGCACGCAGCCGTGCGGATGGCGGCCTGAGCCCTGATCGAGTTGCCAGGCGCCCCCGCGTGCCTGGCGCGAGCGTGCGGCAACATTAACGATATGGCAACCGGATCAACCCGGAGCCGGCTTTGCGCCCGACAGCATGACCTGCCCGAGGGAATGCGCCGATGGCCCGCTGGCTTCAGACTCCGCAACCTTGCGCCTGCAATTAAGAACGACCGACTGGTCAGCCACCGCGGCCAGATGCTTTATCTCGTGGCTGATCAGGGTCACGGGTGCGCCGGCAACCGTCAGGCGACCGATCCACGCCGCGACTTCCGACGTTTTCTTGACACCGAGTGCGGCCGTCGCTCGTCCACGATGATGCTCGCCCGCCGCAACAGCCTGCGCGCACCGGCCTCGGCCGGGCGCCGCCCGACTGAGACCGCGCGCAGCGGACGG
>JBFIDI010000306.1:0-7064 GCA_041581405.1 Burkholderiaceae bacterium | reverse complement strand
GCGGCCGTCATCGCCGCCGCGCTGGTGGCGGCGCTGTCGGCCTTCTTCCAGTACACGTCGACCGGGCGCGCGCTGCGCGCGGTGGCCGACGACCACCAGGCGGCGCAGTCGATCGGCATCAAGCTCAGCCGCATCTGGGTCATCGTCTGGTTCGTGGCCGGCATCACGGCGCTGGTGGCCGGCGTGATCTGGGGCTCCAAGCTCGGCGTGCAGTTCTCGCTGACCACGGTGGCATTGCGCGCTTTGCCGGTCATCATCCTGGGCGGCCTGACCTCGGTGCCGGGCGCCATCATCGGCGGCCTGATCATCGGCGTCGGCGAGAAGTTGTCCGAGGTCTACCTGGGACCGTACGTCGGTGGCGGCATCGAGATCTGGTTCGCCTACATGCTGGCGCTGGTGTTCCTGCTGTTCCGCCCGCAGGGTCTGTTCGGCGAGAAGATCATCGACCGCGTCTGACGGCGCAAAGGCAACACCATGTTCTACAGAGAAAACGGCCAGTTCAAGACCTCCTACCGCACGGACCAGCAGATCTTTCCGATCGCGCAGGACCGCTGGATGGTGCTGGCGCTGATCGCGTTCGCCTTCGTCGGCGTGCCGATGCTGGTCGACGAATACATGTACCGCGCCATCCTGATCCCGTTCCTGATCCTGTCGCTGGCGGCGATCGGGGTCAACGTGCTGGTCGGTTATTGCGGCCAGATCTCGCTGGGCTCGGGCGCGTTCATGGCCGTGGGCGCTTATGCGGCCTACAACACCTTCATCCGCATCGACGGGATGCCGCTGATCGTCGCGCTGTTGTCGGGCGGATTCTTCGCCACGCTGGTGGGCATCGTGTTCGGCATTCCCAGCCTGCGCGTCAAGGGCCTGTACCTGGCCGTGGCCACGCTGGCGGCGCAGTTCTTCTGCGACTGGGCGTTCCTGCGCATCGGCTGGTTCACCAACAACAATGCCTCGGGCTCGGTGTCGGTGTCCAACCTGCAGGTGCTGGGCTGGACCATCAATACGCCGGTCGAGAAATACCTCTTCTGCCTGGGTTTCCTGGTCGTGTTCGCGCTGCTGGCGAAGAACCTGGTGCGCTCGGCGATCGGCCGCGAGTGGATGGCGATCCGCGACATGGACGTGGCCGCGGCCGTGATCGGCATCCGGCCGATGTACGCCAAGCTCAGCGCGTTTGCGGTCAGCTCCTTCATCATCGGCGTGGCAGGCGGGCTGTGGGGCTTCGTGCACCTGGGTTCGTGGGAGCCGGCGGCGTTCTCGATCGACCGTTCGTTCCAGCTGCTGTTCATGGTGATCATCGGCGGCATGGGTTCGATCATGGGCAGTTTCTTCGGCGCCGCGTTCATCGTCGTGTTGCCGATCTTCCTGAACCAGTTCCTGCCCTGGATCGGTTCGCTGATCGGCGTTGACATCTCGACGGCGGCCGTCTCGCATACCGAATTCATGATCTTCGGCGCCTTGATCGTCTGGTTCCTGATCGTGGAGCCGCACGGCCTGGCGCGGCTGTGGAGCATCGGCAAACAGAAGTTGCGGTTGTGGCCCTTCCCGCACTGATGTCCAGCCCCATTCGGCATGTGGCATCGGATCCGTCCTGCCAGCAGGGTGGAGCCGATGCATCGATGCCAGGTGGGGTTGATTCCAGGGGCCTGGGTGGTTGAGTGTGTGTGTGCAAGTTTTTTAGAAGGAGACTGAAGTGATGAAGATTCGAAACCTGGTACTGGGGGTGACCGTAGCCTGTGCGGGTCTGTCGTCGGCGTTGGTGACGACCGCCGCGCAGGCGCAGGAGCAGTTCTTTCCCTCGCTCGTGTACCGCACCGGCGCCTACGCGCCCAACGGCGTGCCGTTTGCCAACGGATACGCGGACTATCTCAAGCTCACCAATGCGCGTGGCGGCATCAACGGCGTGAAGGTGGTGTTCGAGGAGTGCGAGACCGGCTACGCGACCGACCGCGGCGTCGAGTGTTACGAGCGCCTCAAGGGCAAGAACGGCGGCGCCACGGTGTTCCAGCCGCTGTCGACCGGCATCACGTTCGCGTTGACCGAGAAGGCGCCGGTGGACAAGATCCCGCTGATCACCGCCGGGTACGGCCGCAGCGAATCGGCCGACGGCGGCGTGTTCAAGTGGAACTTCCCGATCGCCGGCACCTACTGGGTGGCCGCCGACGTGCTGATCCAGCACATCGCCAAGAAGGAAGGCGGCCCGGACAAGCTCAAGGGCAAGAAGATCACGCTGATCTACCACGACAGCCCGTACGGCAAGGAGCCGATCCCGCTGCTCGAGGAGCGTGCGGCGATGCACGGCTTCCAGCTCAGCGTGTTGCCGGTGACCCATCCGGGCGTCGAGCAGAAGGCGACCTGGCTGCAGGTGCGCCAGAACCGGCCCGACTACGTGTTGTTGTGGGGCTGGGGCGTGATGAACTCGACCGCGCTCAAGGAGGCCCAGGCCACCGGATACCCGCGCGAGAAGATGTACGGCGTGTGGTGGGCCGGCGCGGAGCCGGACGTCAAGGACGTCGGCGCGGGTGCCAAGGGTTACAACGCGATCACGATGCAGCACGGCACCGAGACCAACTCCGATGTGGTCAAGGAGATCCTGACCAAGCTGCATGCCAAGAACGAAGGCACGGGGCCGAAGGAGGAGGTCGGCCAGGTGTTGTACATGCGCGGCCTGATGAGCGCGATGTTCGCGGTCGAGGGCGTGCGCGCGGCGCAGGAGCGTTTCGGCAAGGGCAAGGTCATGACCGCGGAGCAGGCGCGCTGGGGTTATGAAAACCTGAACCTGACGCAGGACAAGCTCAACGCGCTGGGCTTCAAGAACGTGATGCGTCCGATCTCCACCAGCTGCCAGGACCACATGGGTGCGGCCTGGGCGCGTATCCATACCTGGGACGGCAGCAAGTGGGTGTTCTCCAGCGACTGGTACCAGGCCGACGAGCAGATCATCAAGCCGATGGTCAAGTCGGCGGCCGACAAGTACGCCGCCGAGAAGAAGTGGACCCGTCGTTCGGGCCAGGACTGCCAGTCCTGATGCCGTTGCCACCGGTGGAGGCGCCGCGTGCGCATCCACCGGTGCACCGGCCCGGCTCGGCAACGAGCCGCCAACCGAAAGCCCGGCATGGCTGCCGGACTTCCGGTTGGTCTCACACAGCATGAAACGGAATCGCGCATGAGCACTTCGGACATCGTCCTCAATGTCAATGGCATCGAGGTCATCTACAACCACGTGATCCTGGTGCTCAAGGGCGTCTCGCTCAACGTGCCCAACGGCAAGATCGTCGCCATCCTGGGCGGCAACGGCGCCGGCAAGACGACGACGCTGCGCGCCATCTCCAACCTGCTCAAGGGCGAACGCGGCGAAGTCACCAAGGGGTCGATCGAGCTGCGTGGCGAACGCATCGAGAACCTCTCGCCGGCCGACCTGGTACAGCGCGGCGTGGTGCAGGTCATGGAGGGGCGGCATTGTTTTGCCCACCTCACGATCGAGGAGAACCTGATGACCGGCTCCTACACCCGCTCCGACAAGGCCGAGATCGCGCGCAACCTGGACAAGGTCTATACCTATTTCCCGCGCCTCAAGACCCGCCGCACCAGCCAGGCGGCCTACACCTCGGGCGGCGAGCAGCAGATGTGCGCGATCGGCCGTGCGTTGATGGCCAATCCCAGCGTGGTGCTGCTCGACGAGCCCTCGATGGGCCTGGCGCCGCAGCTGGTCGAGGAGGTGTTCAACATCGTGCGCGACCTCAACACCAAGGAGAAGGTCACCTTCCTGCTGGCCGAGCAGAACACCAACATGGCGCTGAAATACGCCGACTACGGCTACATCATGGAAAGTGGCCGCGTCGTGATGGACGGTGTTGCCGCGGACCTGCGCGACAACGAGGACGTCAAGGAGTTCTACCTGGGCATGGGCGGCGGCGAGCGCAAGTCGTTCAAGGACGTCAAGAGCTACAAGCGGCGCAAGCGCTGGCTGGCCTGACGCGCATTCTGTTTCCGATCGAGAGGCGCCATCCGATGCAACAAGACCATTACGACCCCCTGGAAATCCGCGATCCGGCCGCGCGCGAAGCGGCCCTGCTGCAGGCCTTGCCGGGCCAGGTGGCCCACGCGCAGCGCGCCAGCGCGGCGTTTGCCCGCATCCTGCAGGGGGTGGATCCGGCCGCGGTGAACAGCCGCCAGGCGCTGGCCCGGCTGCCGGTCACGCGCAAGCACGAGTTGCTCGAACAGCAGCAGGCGCAACGTGCGCAGGACGTGTTTGGCGGCTTCTCGGCGATCGGTTTCGGCGCCGGGATGCCACGCGTGTTTGCGAGCCCGGGGCCGATCTACGAGCCCGAGGGACGTACCGCCGACTATTGGCGCCTGGCGCGATCCATGTTCGCCGCCGGTTTTCGTCCGGGCGAATTGATCCACAACTGCTTCAGCTACCACTTCGTGCCGGCCGGCTCGATGATGGAAACCGGCGCCCACGCGCTGGGTTGCACGGTGTTCGCGGCCGGCACCGGCCAGACCGAGCAACAGGTGCAGGCCATGGCCGACCTGCGCCCGGCCGGGTATATCGGCACGCCCAGTTTCCTGAAGATCATCGTCGAGAAGGCGGCCGACATGGGCGTGCCGCTGCCCAGCGTGACCAAGGCCTTGTTCGGTGGCGAGGCTTATCCGCCCAGCCTGCGCGACTGGTTCCTGGCGCACGGCATCGAGGGTTACCAGTGTTTTGCGACCGCCGACCTGGGGCTGATCGCCTACGAGACCCGTGCGCGCGAAGGCCTGGTGCTCGACGAATCGGTCATCGTCGAGATCGTGCGCCCGGGCACCGGCGACCCGGTGCCCGAGGGCGAGGTGGGTGAACTGGTCGTGACCACGCTCAACCAGGCTTATCCGCTGATCCGGTTCGGCACCGGCGACCTGAGCGCCATCCTGCCCGGGACTTGTCCCACCGGCCGCACCAATGCGCGCATCAAGGGCTGGATGGGCCGGGCCGACCAGACCACCAAGGTCCGGGGCATGTTCGTGCATCCCGGACAGGTCCAGGCGATCGCCAAGCGGTTTCCCGAGGTGGCCAAGGCCCGGCTGGTGGTGCGCGGCGAAATGGCCAACGACACCATGACGCTGCAGGTCGAGACCGCGTGCAGCGGGCCGGACGCGCTGATCGAGAAGCTGCAGGCGGCGATCCGCGAGGTGACCAAGCTGCGCGGCGACGTGGAGCTGGTATTGCCGGGCAGCCTGCCCAACGACGGCAAGGTGATCGAGGACGCCCGCAGTTACAAGTGACGCGGCGCCCGGAAACAATCCCGATCGGGGGGCGGGCCAATAGGTGATTACGCGGATGCGCAAAACCGCGCCGCTCCGTACACTTCGCGACCTCTTCACCCCCCTTTTCATCACTTCCATGAAACGACTTCTTGCGATTGCGGTTGCCGCCACGGCCATGCTGGCCAACGCCCAGACCTTCCCGGGATCCAAGCCGATCTCCATCGTCGTGCCGTTCGCCGCCGGCGGGCCGACCGACCTGGTGGCACGCCAGCTCGGCGAGGCCATGCGCAAGGCCATGGGCGGCAGCGCCAACTTCGTGGTCGAGAACGCGGCCGGTGCCGGAGGCACGATCGGCGCCACCAAGGTCGCGCGCGCCGCACCCGACGGCCACACCTTGTTGCTGTTCCATATCGGCATGGCGTCCACGCCGGCGCTGTACAAGAAGATCGCCTACAAGCCGCTGGAGGACTTCGAGTTCCTGGGCATGGTCAACGAGGTGCCGATGACCCTGATCGGCAAGCCGCAGCTGCCGGCCAACACCTACCGCGACTTCGAGAACTACATCCGCGCCAACGCCGGCAAGCTCAACATCGCCCACGCCGGCCTGGGCTCGGCATCGCACCTGTGCAGCCTGATGTGGCAGTCGGCGGTCAAGGCCAAGGAGGCGATGACGACGATTCCCTACGGCGGCACCGGCCCGGCGATGAACGCGCTGCTGGGCGGCCAGGTCGACCTGATGTGCGACCAGACCACCAACACCACGGGCCAGATCGAGTCCGGCCGGGTCAAGGCGTTTGCGGTCACGACCGCCAAGCCGCTGTCCAAGCACAAGCTGCTCAAGGACTATCCGACGCTGCAGGAAATGGGCCTCAAGGATTTCGAGCTGACCATCTGGCACGGCCTGTACGCACCCAAGGGCACGCCGCCGGCCGTGCTCAAGCAGATCAACGAGGGCCTGAAGATGGCGCTCAAGGATCCCGACTTCATCAAGAAGCAGGAAGCCCTGGGCGCGTTGATCGTCACCGACGGCCGGCTCGAGCCCGCGGCACACAAGGCTTTTGTCGCCGCCGAGATGGCCAAGCTCAAGCCGGTCATCGAGGCCGCCGGCCAGTTTGCCGACTGACGGTGTTGCGTCGGGTCCGCCGCTGCGGCTGGCGGACTCGATCACCGAACTCGGTCCCGCCGACGCCGGCTGCCTGGCGGTATGCGGCTCGCATGGCGGCGCCAGTTCGGCGCGTTACGCGATCGCAGCGCGGCCGTTGTTCACCGTGTTCAACGATGCGGGCGTCGGCCTGGACCAGGCAGGCCTGGTCGCGCTGGACCAGCTCCAGCGGCAGGGACTGGCGGCCTGCACCGTATCGCACATGACGGCGCGCATCGGCGAGGCGGCCAGCACGCTGGCCACCGGTGTGGTCAGCCACTGCAATGCGCTGGCGGCCGGGCACGGCGTGGCGCCGGGGCACAGCTGCCGCCAGGCGCTCGGCGTCTTCGGTCATCCAGGGTGAACCGCACCCGTTGACGGACGCCCGTCGGGTCCCGCGAGCTGGGCTGCCGGACATCCGACGAAGTGTCGGGGACCGGGCGCAACGCACTGCGTGGGCCGTGGCATGTCCCGCAAGGTATCAGACTCCCCAGACGATTTCCTTGCCCTCCTTGTGGCAACGCTTGAGCATGTCGATGAACGGTGCGGCGCGCTGGCGCAGGCTGACGCGGTCGGCGGCGGGGGTTTCGTCCTTCTGGTCGTCGGCCTCGTCCGCCGGTTCGGTTTGAGCGGCCTGGCCGCGGGCAATCGCCTGATCGAGCGCGGCCAGGGCCGCCGG
>JBFIDI010000305.1:0-7069 GCA_041581405.1 Burkholderiaceae bacterium | reverse complement strand
GGTGCGCCCGAGCACCCCGCGCACCGCCTCGGAGGGGTAGCTCACCGGCTCGAGGCCCTGGCGGCGGCGCAGGTACGGGTGCACCATGCCGCCCTGGATCGGCCCCGGGCGCACGATGGCGACCTCGATCACCAGGTCGTAGAAGCAGCGCGGGCGCAGCCGCGGCAACATGCTCATCTGGGCCCGGCTCTCGATCTGGAACACACCCACGGTGTCGGCGGCGCAGATCATGTCGTAGGTGGCCGGGTCCTCGGCCGGGATGTCCTGCATCTGGAAGGTGTAGCCGCGTTGCGCGCTGATCAGGTCCAGGCAGCGCCGGATCGCGCTGAGCATGCCCAGCGCCAGCACGTCGACCTTGAGCAGGCCCATGGCGTCGAGGTCGTCCTTTTCCCACTGGATCACCGAACGATCGGGCATGGACGCGTTCTCGACCGGCACCAGGCGCGTGAGCTTGCCCTGCGTGAGCACGAAGCCGCCGACATGCTGGCTCAGGTGGCGCGGAAATCCGAGCAGCTGGTGCGTCAGCTCCAGCCATTGCACGATGCGCGGGTCGTCGGCCGACAGGCCGGCATTGTCCAGCGTCTCGAGCAGCGACTGTTCCAGGCGCATCACGCCGTCGAACCAGCGATGCTGTTTGGCGAAGGCGTCGACCAGTGTCTCGGGAATGCCCAGCGCCTTGCCCACGTCGCGGATCGCGCTCTTGGGCCGGTAGGTCACGACGACGCCGGTGATCGCGGCGCGTTCCCGGCCGTATTTGGCATAGATGTACTGGATCACCTCCTCGCGCCGCTGGTGTTCGAAGTCGACGTCGATGTCGGGCGGCTCGTTGCGCTCGCGACTGATGAAACGCTCGAACAACACGCTCATGCGCGACGGATCGACCTCGGTCACGCCCAGGCAATAACAGACCGCCGAATTCGCCGCCGAACCCCGGCCCTGGCACAGGATGTGGCGTTCGCGCGCGAAGCGCACGATGTCGTACACCGTGAGGAAATACATCTCGTAGTGCAATTCGGCGATCAGCTCGAGTTCGTGTTCGACCTGCGCCTGCACCTGCGACGGGATGCCGTTCGGATACCGCTGGCTCATGCCTTCGTAGGTGAACTGGCGCAGCGTCTGCGCCGCGGTCATGCCCGGCAGCACCGTCTCGAGCGGATACTGGTAGCGCAGTTCGTCCAGGCTGAAGCGGCAGCGTTCGGCCACGGCCAGTGTGGCCCGCAGCAGCTCCGGCGCATAGATGCCGGCCAGCCGCAGCCGCGCACGCAGATGGGCCTCGGCATTGGGCTGCAGTTCGAAACCGCATTCGGCTACCGGCCGGCCCGCACGCACGGCGGTGATCACGTCCTGCAGCGGCTTGCGCGAACGCACATGCATGTGCACGTTGCCGGCCGCCACCAGCGGCACGCCGCTGTGCAACGCAATCTGCTCGAGCGTGTGTTGCCACAGGTCGTCGTCGAGCCCGTGCAGCAGCTCCAGCGCCAGCCAGAGCCGGCCCGCGAACAGGCCCTGCGCATGGTGGCAAAAACCCCACAAGGCCTCGAACGCCATGCCGCGCGGCGGCACCAGCAACACCTCGCAATGCTGCAGCGATGCCAGGTCGCTGCCGGCCCAGCTCACCTGGTAGTCGCCCTTGCTCGCCTTGGCCCGCGCCGCGGTGATGAACTCGCACAGGTTGCCCCAGCCCTCGAGGTCGTGCGGCAACACGACCAGCGTGACGTCGCCATGCGGGGCCAGCGCCGCGTGCACGGTGTGCGTGGCGATGGCATCCGGCGGCGCGGCATCGACCGGCACCGCGGCCCGCCCCTGGCGGCCCAGCGCCTCGGCCACCGGCACCTGCGGTACCTGGTCAGCCGCCAGGCGCGGCAACACCCCCTGTACCCGGAACTCGGCACCCGGCAGCAGCTTCAGCCCGTGTTTGCCGGCCTCGACATGGGCCCGCACCAGGCCGGCGACCGAACACTCGTCGGTGATTGCCAGCGCCGTGTAGCCCAGCGCAGCGGCGCGCGCGACCAGTTCCTCCGGCTGCGAGGCACCGCGCTGGAAACTGAAACTGGACAGGCAATGGAGTTCGGCGTAGGCCGGCAGCGGGGTCCACATGAGGAATGTCAATCAACCATGCAAGGGATGGAGAGCGTTGATGGACAACAGTTTCGCACAGATACTGTGATTAACGACAGTATCAAGGCCATTGAGAATCCACGCCATGCTCAACCATGACCCATGCCCGGTACGGGCATCGCGGGTCGGGCGCAATGCCGAAGGGTTCCCGTCCGGGCACGCGCCTGCTCATGCCCGGACACGAGCGACGCCACCGTCACGGCGGCCGGCGCGCCACCGCTGTACTTGCAGGGCAAGACGTGACCCTGACGTCAATCGGGTGTTGCGCGCATCGCGCACACCACCGCCTCCTATACTGGGCCGGGATATCGACGGCCACCGATGCGGCCGGGGCCGGGTCGATCAGCGACGGAGGGCCTGCCCATGAACCACCACGCATCATCCTTTGCACCGTTGATCGCGCGTGCGCCACCATCTGCGCAGATCCCGCCCGCCGTGTTGCAGACCCAGCCCGCGCTGGGGCCGGCCTACGACGCCTATGAACGGGAGGCGGATCAGATCGCCGATCAGGTCGTGTCGACGCCCGAGTCCGATCTTGCCGACGCTCCGGCGCGCACCGCGCGGGCACGGCCGGGCGTGATTCAGCGCGCCTGTCCGGCGTGCAGCGAGCAGGACGACGAAGGCCTGCATGCGCTCACGCGCGGCGGTCTCCAGCGCAAGGCCACGGGCACCACCCGGCCGGCCGGGCCACCGGCCGATCGCGCGGTCGGCGATGCGCTGCGCGGCGGCGGGCAGGCGATGCCGCGCGCCGAACGCGACTATTTCGAGCCCCGTTTCGGGGTCGACTTTTCGCAGGTCCGTATCCACCACGATGCGACAGCCGCAGCGGACGCGGTCGGCGCACGCGCCTTTGCGCTCGGGCGCGACCTGGTCTTCGCCCGTGGCGCATACGCACCGGCGACCTCGACCGGGCGGCGCTTGCTGGCGCATGAATTGACCCACGTGCTGCAACAGGGCGGTGCAGTCCACCGGAGCACGCCGCGCATCGGCGCGCCAAGCGCCGCGATCCCGTCGGTCGTTCGCCACGCGGCCGTGCCGATGCTGCAGGCACAACCGGCCGAGGCAACTCCGACGGGGATGTTCATTTCGCAGAAGATGTGCCCCGCCACCAAGGTGGTCTACCTCGGACAGAAGCAGGAGGGCGACAACACCGCCTACAAGGCCTATTTCGAAGTGTCTGCCGGCACCAAGTCGTGCAAGGTGTTTGTCCATTTCGACGACCCGCACGACGACGAAGCCAGCCGCGAAGATCAGCGCATGTTCGAACTGCTGCTCCAGACGAGCAGCGGCAGGATCAAGAAGATCTGCGTGCAGTTCGATGGCCGCCTCGGCGACACCAATTGCGAAGATCCGCGCGAAGTGGAGAACGTCTGGCTGCCCTAGCCCGCGTCGGACTTGCGCGGCCACGGTCGACCGCGTCGCGCCGCGAGTCCGGATGCGACCGGACCTGATGTCTCGTGGGACCATGCACACATGACCTGTCGACCGCAGGCCCCGGCGACGCGGTGGACGAGACCCGGGCCCGACACGATCGGCCCCCTGTGTCGACGCGTTAGGATGGGACGCAGCCTTTCGCACGGCGTGCCCTGCGCGCCTGCGTTCATTCAACCGTCGAATCATCCAGGGGGAAACGCCGTGCAGACATTCAGAACATTGCGAACATTCACGTTGACCGGCCTGCTGGCGCTGGCCTGTTCCACGGCCTCATACGGTGCGACGCTGCATATCGACAACGGCGTCTTGCTCGGAGCCTCGGACGTGAACGTCAATGGCGCCTGGTACGACGTGTCCTTCCAGGATGGCGTCTGCGCGGATCTGTACGATGGCTGCGACCAGAATTCCGATTTTCCGTTTGCCAACCCGCTCGATGCAGATGACGGGGTGCTGGGCCAGGCGGCCAACCTGGCGCTGCTCGCGCAGGTATTCATCGACTCCCCGCTGGGCGCGTTCGATAGTGTCCCATCGCTGACGAATGGCTGTTTTGCCGTCGGAGGTTGTCAGGTCAGCACGCCCTTGTTCCTGTCGCAGGGGGGTAATGGGCTGGGGATTCTGTGGCTGTTCAACCGCAACAACGTCGATGGCGACATCGGCACCGGCGCGGGCGCCGGTTTGCGCAGTTTCGATACGCGGATTCAGGATCCCGCCAACGACTCCCACGTCTACGCGGTGTGGAGTCTTGCCACACCCGTGCCCGAGCCCCATGCGTATGCGATGTCGCTTGCCGGCATCGCGCTCGTGGGTATGACGGCATTGCGTCGGCGGCAGCGCAGCACAACGCGGCGACCGGGTCCGGGAGCCTGATCCTCACGCCTGCCGCTTGCGGCTCGTATCGGACGGCGTCACGAATCCGATCGGCCGTTTCGCCGGTTCGGGCGGCGGCGCCATCAAGGCCCGCAAGGCTTCAAACACCTGTCGCAACCGGGCCTGGGTCTCGTGCTCCAGCGTGTCGTGGTGCTGCGCCAGGGCTTCGGCCTTGTGCTCCAGCGCCGTGAGGCGCCGGGCCAGTTCGTCATGCGTGACGGCCAGTGCGCGCATGCGCACGAAGGCGCGCACCACATGGATGCCCATCTCGATCGCCTGGGGCGATGCCAGCACGTTGGCCGCCTGGATGGCGCCGTGTTCGGTGAAGGCATGGGGCAAGGCCCTGGAATACTTGAGCTTGTGGAGGTGGTCACAGTGTGTGACCACCTCGGCCTTTTCCTGCGCGCTCAACCGGAACAGGAAGTCCGCCGGAAAACGCAGGATGTTGCGCTTGACGGCCTGGTTCAGGGCCTTGGTCGACACGCCATACAGATCCGCCAGGTCGGCGTCGATGATCACCTTCGCGCCGCGGATGTGCTGGATCCGTGTATCGATCTGCGCGGTCATGGTCGATGGCATGTTGTCCTCCATAAGCCTGTGACAGGCTGCATGCGACGGGCCGAAACCGTGCGGCGCGCCGCTGCCGCGGGATTCGGCTGGATGAACGGGATGACCGCGATAACCGGGAGCGGCCGGCGACTCATCCGAACACCCCGTGCAGATACCAGGCCCCGGCCTGTTTATCGCCGTCGATACGGCGCGCCGTCAAGCGCTCGCGGTAGACCCACAACAGCCCCGCCTGCGCGCTGTGCGCGAGGAAATAGTCGCGCAGCGCCATCGCGTCCCACCACGCCGCCTCGATCCGCTGCGGACCGGCGAGCAGGGTCAGCGGGCCCTGGTACAGCGGGCAGTCCCGGCGCACAGCCAGCTTGAGCGGCGTGTCCAGCAGCCAGGTGGGATACAACGCGTCCGACAGGCCGCAAGGCGCAGACCGCGCCGGGGCGCGCTGCGTGCGGCCGCCTCCCGCCGTACCCGTCCCCGCCTTCGCCTTCTCCGCGTTGCCGTTGCCATTGCCATTGCCATTGCCGTTGCCGTTGCCGCTGCCGCTGCCGATGGTGTTGCGGTTGCTGTCGCCGCGTCCCTCGTTGCCGCTGGCCCGAGCACGACGGCCGCCGGCGCCGGCCGATGCGGTAGCCGCCAACGCGCCTGTGCGGGTCGGCGGCCCCGCGGACCGGCCCGCAGCCGGACGGGTGGCGTCGCCACCGGCCATCGCGCCATCGGTGGCCGGCAGCCAGGCCTGCATGTGTTCGGGCCGGTGGTCGGCGCGTGCCACGCTCCGCAGCACCTGCTCCGGCCCCAGCCGGGCGGCTAGGCGCTCGAGCAGCTGCATCAGGTCGTCGCCCTTGCGTTGTTCGTCCGGCAACAGGCTGGTCGTGGCGCCCGACAAGGTGGCGGTCTCGACCGTGCGCAGGCGCAGGTACAACACCGGCGCCGGCAGGGTGACACGTTCCAGGTTCTCGGCCAGCAGGCGTTGCAGATGCGCCATGTCCAGCGTCGCGGCGGCGGTGCGCACGACCAGCGCACCTTCGCTGGCGGTGTCGCGGCGTGCGTCCATCTGCCAGCGCAGTTCGAACGCCAACACGCCGCGCTGCCGCGCCTGCAACCAGACCCGCAGCTGGGCCAGCAGGCGCCACGCGGCAAACAGCAGCGCCGGCGCGGCCTCGACCCGGGCCTGCAATTCGAGCGGCATGTCGAACACCTCGGGCAGCACCAGCCAGGGAAAAACCTCGGGCTTGAGACCATAGGCCCGGTCGAGCGCGTCGAGCAGCGGCGCGCCGAAACGCCGCACCACACCACCCCGCGGCAAGGCGCGCAGATCGCCCCAGCACTGGCAACCGATCCGCTCGAGCGTGGCCAGGTGGGGCCGCGCGTCGGCCAGCGTATGCAGCGGCAGGCGGTCCGGGTCGCGGCCGGCCGCGGGCTCCACCTGCAACCGGGCCAGTGCCAGCAAGGCGCTGGGGGCCCGCGCCACCCGGACATGCGCCAGCGGACGCCCGGCCCCGAGCAACTCGGTGATCAGTGACCGGCGCCCGCCGAACAGCCGCTCGCTGGAGGAGACCTCGAGCAGCACGGCCCGTGCCGGCTGCTGCAGCGCGACCCGGGGCGTGAAACGCAGCGCCCACCAGCCCAGTGCCTGCAGCTCGTCCGCCAGGGCCTGCGGGTCGGCGGACGTGGCAAGGCCTTGCGCCGGCTCCGCCGCGGCAACCGGCGGACCTGCCGTGTCGTGCGGCGACGCCGCCTCATGCCGCGGCTGCAACGCGATCCAGTGCATCGCCTGCCCGGGGAATCAGGGTGGAGACCGAGGCACCGGGCGCACCACCATCGGACGCGGCCCCCAGTGCGGCCGCGGCCGTGATCGGAGTGACCTGCGCGGCCGCGCCCTGTGCCGGGACCACGGGCGCCGGATCGGCCGGCCGGCCCGGGTGAGCGGACGCGGACGCGGTCATTTCGCCCGCCGGCTGGTGCGCTGCGGCGCCGCCACAGGCCAGCAAGGCGGCCAGCCGCGCGGCGCGGGCCGGCAACACCAAGGGCTGCGCCAGCGGCGGACCCTTGCGCTTGAGAATGTCGAGCACCACGCCGTCGCCGCCGG
>JBFIDI010000304.1:0-7074 GCA_041581405.1 Burkholderiaceae bacterium | reverse complement strand
GGTGCAGAAACGGTCGGCGATGTCGATGAAGCCGAAACTCTGGCTCATCCACAGCACCAGTTCCTCGCTCATGCGGCTGAAGTGCACCATGCACAGGCTGGCAGCGGCGGTGAATTCGATCGCGAAGTCGCGGTCGCTGACGGCGTCCAGGCTGTTTTCGCAGACCGCTTCCATGCCCAGCGCCGCGGCGACGCGTTGCCGGTCCAGCGGGTAGCTGGTGCCGGCCAGCGCGGCCGAGCCCAGCGGCAGGCGGTTGACGCGCCGGCGCAGATCGACCATGCGCTCGGCATCACGCGCGAACATCTCGACATAAGCCAGCATGTGGTGGCCGAAGGCCACCGGCTGCGCGACCTGCAGGTGGGTGAAGCCGGGCAGGATGACCGCGGCGTTCTGCTCGGCCAGCGTGACCAGGGCCTTTTGCAGGTCCAGCAGCAGGCCGTGGATCAGGTCGATCTCGCCGCGCAGCCACAGCCGGATGTCGGTGGCGACCTGGTCGTTGCGCGAGCGGCCGGTGTGCAGGCGCTTGCCGGCATCGCCGGCGAGTTGCGTCAGCCGGGCCTCGATGTTCAGGTGCACGTCCTCGAGGTCGAGCTTCCAGTCGAACTGCCCCGCCTCGATCTCGGCGCGGATGGTCGCCATGCCGGCGACGATGGCCGCGTGGTCCTGCTCGCTGATGATGCCCTGGTGGCACAACATCTCGGCATGGGCCAGCGATCCGGCGATGTCGACCTGCCACAGGCGCTTGTCGAAAAAGACGCTGGAGGTGTAGCGCTTGACGAGGTCGCTCATGGGTTCGGAGAACAGCGCCGACCAGGCTGCCGATTTGTTGTCGAGTTGGTTCTGGGACATGGATGGGAAATGGAGTGGTGCGCGCGGGCCTGGCCCGGCGGAGGCAAGATCACCAATAATCGGGCTTCAAACCCGACACACGATGAAAGACACCGAGATTTTATCGACCTTTCACGAGCTCGATCCGGCCACGCCTGCCGTGCCGGCGCGGCGCGTGCCGTTGTTCGATGCCTGCCAGATCGGCGTGGTGCTGCGCGCCGTGCTGTTTGTCGAGCTGGTCATGGCCGTGGCCGCGTTGTTCATGGTGGCGACACCGGTGGCCTGGGTGTTGCGCCTGGCCCTGCTCACCGCCGCGGCCCTGCCGGCGACCCTGGTCTGGCTGCTCGCGGCCTGCGCCCTCAAGCGGGTGCTGGCCCGGCTGTCGACGCGCATCCAGGTCGCCGCGGACGTGTTGCTCGGTGCGCTGGCGGGGTTGTACGGCTGCGCGACGCTGCTCGTGATCGGCCTGGTCGACCAGGCGCCGTGGATCGCCTGTGCCGCCACCGGGGCCACGCTGGCCGGCGCCCTGGTGGCCGCGATGGTGATGCGCGAGCGCGCGCGCGCGCCGGCCGAGACCACCGCGCGATTGTCGGAACTGCAGTCGCGCATCCGGCCGCATTTCCTGTTCAACACGCTCAACAGCGCGATTGCGCTGGTGCGCGCTGAACCGGCCAAGGCCGAGGCCATGCTGGAAGACCTCAGCGACCTGTTCCGCCATGCGCTGGTCGACCACGGCGAATCGGCCACGCTGGCCGACGAGATCGAACTGGCGCGGCGTTACCTGGCGATCGAGCAGGTGCGTTTCGGCGAACGGCTGCAACTCGAATGGGAACTCGACCCCTCGGCGGACCGGGCGGTGCTGCCGCCGCTGCTGCTGCAGCCCCTGGTCGAGAACGCCGTGCGCCACGGCGTGGAGCCCAGCGAGCGGGGCGCGACGGTGCGGGTGTCCACGCAGCGGCGCGGTTCGGTGGTGGTGATCAAGGTCACCAATACCGTGCCGGCGGGCGTCGGCGCGCCGGGCCATGGCGTCGCGCTGGACAACGTGCGCGACCGTCTGCGGCTGCTGCACGACGTGCGGGCGCAATTCCGCAGCGGGCTGGTCGACGGCATCTACCAGGTGCGCATGGAGGTGCCGGCATGAGCGGCGGGCCGGCCCCGGCGGCGTTGCGCGCGCTGGTCGTCGACGACGAGCCGCTGGCGCGCGCGCGCATGCGGGTTTTGCTCGAGCAGTGCCCGGTGCCGCCGGTGCGGATCGTGGGCGAGGCCGCCACGGCGGGCCAGGCGCTGGAGATGATCGGGCGCGAACGGCTCGACGTCGTGCTGCTCGACATCCACATGCCCGGCTCCGATGGGCTCGAGCTGGCTCGGCGCCTGGCGGCCATGCCCGACGCGCCGTCCGTCGTTTTCGTCACCGCGCATGCCGAACATGCGCTGCAGGCCTTCGAACTGGAGGCGGTCGACTACGTGACCAAGCCGGTGCGCCTGTCGCGCCTGGCGCTGGCATTGCAGAAGGTCGAGCGGCGCCGCCTGGCCGCCGCCGCGCTGCAACCCGAAGCCGCGGCCGCCTTCCTGACGATCCAGGATCGCGGGCGCACCGAACGCGTGCCGGTATCCGACGTCGTCTACCTGAAGGCCGAGCTCAAGTACATCACGCTGCGCACGACCGAACGCAGCCTGATCCTGGACGGCGCGCTCAGCGAACTCGAGGAGCGGCACCGCACGCATTTCCTGCGCATCCACCGCAATGCGCTGGTGGCGCGGCACCGGGTGCGCGCGCTCGAGAAACACTACGACGAGGAGGAGGGCGAAGGCTGGGCGGTGCGCCTGCACGGCGTCGACGAGGTGCTGGCGGTCTCGCGCCGCCAGCTGGCGGCGGTGCGCGAACTGCTCAACGCCGGCGCATGAGCCCGTCGGGCCGCCCCAAGGGCGAATACCGCAGTGCGCAGCACGAAGGTACTCCAGTGAGCCCGTCGGGCCGCCCCAAGGGCGAATACCGCAGTGCGCAGCACGAAGGTACTCCAGTGAGCCCGTTGCGCCGCGCGAACCCGGCATCGGCGCCCCATGCCTGACGCCGTCGTTGTCGCCGACGCCGATCGGCTGATCCGGGCGCTGCCGTGCTGGCAGGGCGCGGTGTGTATCGCGCCGCTGGACGGCGGCATGACGAATCGCAACTTCCGCGTCGACGACGGACGTGCGCGATTCGTCGTGCGCCTGGGCGTGGACCTGCCGGCGCACGGCATCGTGCGGTGGCACGAACAGGCGGTCGCACGCGCGGCGCACGCGGCCGGCGTGTCGCCGCAGGTGGTGCATGCCGGGCCCGGCGTAATGGTCAGCCGCTTCGTCGACGGCCAGGCCTTGACCGCGCAGCAGGTGCGCGATCCGGCGCGGCGCGACGCGATCGTCGCGTTGCTGCGCCAATGCCACCACGACGTGCCGCGGCAGTTGCACGGGCCGGTGCTGATGTTCTGGGTGTTCCAGGTGATACGCGACTACCTGGCCGCATTGCAACCCCACGCACCGTGCCTGATGCAGGACCAGCTGCCGGCGTGGGCCGCGATGGCGCAGACGCTGGAGCAGGCCGTGGGGCCGGTCGACATCGTGTTCGGCCACAACGACCTGCTGGCGGCCAACCTGATCGACGACGGCCGCAGGTTGTGGCTGATCGACTGGGAATACGCCGGCTTCAACAGCCCCTTGTTCGACCTGGCCGGCCTGGCGATCAACAACGGTTTCGACGACGACCAGGCGCGGGACCTGCTCGAGCGTTATGTCCGGGGGCCGGTCGATGCGGTGCGCTGGCGCTCGTTTGCCGCGATGCGGTGCGCGGCGGCGCTGCGCGAGACCTTGTGGGCCGTGGTGTCGCACCATACCTCGGACATCGCTGTCGACCATGCCGCCTATGCGCGGCAGTGCCGCCAGGTGCTGGAGCGGGCCTGGCGGGACTTCGACCGCTGAGACGCAGCCGCCGGCCGCCGGCCTCCGGGTATCAGCCGGTGTTGCGCAGCCCGGCCGCGATGCCGTTGATCGAGATATGGATGCCGCGGCGCAGCTTGTCGTCGACCTTGCCCGCACGGTAGCGGCGAATCAGTTCGACCTGCAGGTGGTGCAGCGGGTCGATGTAGGGAAAACGGTGGCGGATCGAGCGCTGCAGCGCCGCATTGTTGGCGAGCCGGTGCTTGTCGCCGGTGATCTGGGCCAGCGCGTCGGAGGTCAGGTGCCATTCGGCCTCGATGCTGCCCAGGATCTTCTTGCGCAGACGCGTGTTGCCGACCAGTTCCGCGTAGCGCGAGGCCAGCGCCAGGTCGCTCTTGGCCATGACCATGTCCATGTTCGACAACAAGGCGCGAAAGAACGGCCAGTTGCGCTCCATCTTCTGCAGCAGCGCCATGCGCTCCTTGCGCGACGTCGGCCCTGGCGCGTGCAGGAATTCATGGATGGCCGAGCCGAAGCCGTACCAGCCCGGCAGCGTCAGCCGGCACTGGCCCCAGCTGAAGCTCCAGGGAATGGCGCGCAGGTCCTCGATGGCCTGCGAGGACTTGCGCGACGAGGGCCGCGAGCCGATGTGCAGTTCGGTGATCTCGCGGATCGGCGTGGCGCCGAAGAAATATTCGGTGAAGCCCGGCGTCTGGTACACCAGCTTGCGGTAGGCCTCCATGCTGGCCTGCGACAACGCGGCGGCGGTCTGCAGGAACTGCTGGCTCACCGGCTTGCTGGCCGGCATCAGCGTGGCCTCCAGCGTCGCGGCCACCAGCGTCTCCAGGTTGCGGCGTCCGATCTCCGGGTTCGCGTATTTGGAGCCGATCACCTCGCCCTGTTCGGTCAGGCGGATCTGGCCGCGCACGGTGCCCGCGGGCTGGGCCAGGATGGCCTGGTAGCTGGGGCCGCCGCCGCGGCCGACGGTGCCGCCACGTCCATGGAACATGCGCAGCCGTATCGGCGTGGTGCCGCTGGCATCGGCGTCGGCCAGTTCATCGAACAGCGCCACCAGCGCGATCTCGGCCAGGTACAGCTCCCAGTTGCTGGTGAAGATGCCGCCGTCCTTGTTGCTGTCGGAGTAACCGAGCATGATGTCCTGCTCGCCACCGCTGCGTCGCACCATGGCCTGTATCCCGGGCAGGGCATAGAAGTCGCGCATGATGGGCGCCGCGTTGCGCAGGTCCTCGATGGTCTCGAACAGCGGGACGACGATCAGGTCGGTGCGCGCCTGGCGGTCGAGCGTCTCGTGCATCAGGCCGGTCTCCTTCTGCAGCAGCAGCACCTCGAGCAGGTCGCTGACGGTCTCGGTGTGGCTGATGATGTAGTGGCGCAGCGCCTGGCGACCGTAACGCGCCAGCATCTCGCGCGCCGTGCTGAAGATGGCCAGTTCGTCCTGCACCAGCGTCGAATAGGCATGGTCGATCACGCGCAGTGGCCGCGCGTCGGACAGCAGCCGCTGCAGCACCGACTGCTTGGCGGCTTCGTCGAGACCGGCGTAGTCGGGCTCGATGCGGGCCACGGCCAGCAGCTCGGCGACCACGCTTTCGTGCTTGTCCGAGTTCTGCCGCAGGTCCACGGTGGCGAGGTGAAAGCCGAACACCTCGACCGCGCGGATCAGCGGCCGCAGCCGGTGCACGACCAGGGCCGCGCCGTGGTTCTCGAGCAGCGAGGTCTCGATGACGCGCAGGTCGGCGCAGAACTCCTGGGCGCTGGCGTACGGGTTCTGCGGCGCCACCGCATGGCGCGCGGCCTCGCCGCCGGTGAGTGCGCGCAGCGTGGCCGCGAGACGCGCATAGATGCCGGTGAGCGCCAGACGGTAGGGTTCGTCCTGGCGGTGTTCGTTGGTGTCGGGCGAACGCGCGGCGAGCTGGCGCATCGCCTCCGAGATCGTGACCAGGATGGCCGAGGCCGACAACTCGCCGCCGAGCAGGTGCACCTCGGTCAGGTAGTGGCGCAGCGCCACCTCGGACTGGCGCTTGAGCGCGTAGGTCAGGGTCTGCGCGCTGACGTTGGGGTTGCCGTCGCGGTCGCCGCCGATCCAGTGGCCCATGCGCAGAAAGCTGTGGATGCCCTGCTGGCCCAGTTCGCGCTCGAGGTCGCCATACAGCTTCGGGATCTCGCGCAGGAACGTGGCTTCGTAATAACTCAGCGCGTTCTCGATCTCGTCGGCCACGGTCAGCTTGGTGAAACGCAGCAGTCGCGTCTGCCACAGCTGCATCACGCGCGAGCGGATCAGCGCCTCGTTGCGTGCCAGCTCGCGCGGCGTCAGCGCGTCCTTGTTGCCCTGCGCGGCCAGGGCCTGGAGCCGGATCATGTCGCGTGCGGCCAGCAGCTGCGCGATGCCGCGTTCGGCATCCAGGATGCTCTTGCGCTGGACCTCGGTCGGATGGGCGGTGAGCACCGGCGACAGGTAGCTGGAGGACAAGGTGTCGACGATGGTGGCCGGTGCGATGCCGGCCCAGCGCAGGCGCGACAAGGCCACGTCGATGCTGCCTTCCTGGGTGTTGCCGGCGCGTTCGTGGATGGCGCGCCGGCGGATGTGGTGCCGGTCCTCCGCCAGGTTGACCAGGTGGCTGAAATAGGTGAACGCGCGGATCACGCTGACGGTCTGGTCGCCGGACAGGCTGTTGAGCAGTTTCTTCAGCGCGCGGTCCGCGTCGTGGTCGGCATGGCGGCGAAACGCGACCGACAGCTTGCGGATCTGCTCGATCAGCTCGAATGCCGCGTCGCCGTCCTGGTCCCGGATCACGTCGCCCAGGATGCGGCCGAGCAGCCGGATATCTTCCACCAGCGGACGTTCGTTCTCGCGGGCACGGCGGGTGGTTTCGGCGCTGGGACGTGGGGTCATGATGGCAGTGGCGACAAGGCGTTGGACAAGGCGGCCATGCTAGCATCGCCCACCCCCTCCCGATTACCAAACGGTTACGAACGTGAACCCGTCTTCCCGCACGCCCATCGTGATTGCCACGCGTGAAAGCCGCCTGGCCCTGTGGCAGGCACGCCATGTGCAGCAATGCCTCGAAACCCTCGGCCACCGTGTCGAGCTGCTGGGCATGACCACGCGGGGTGACCAGATCCTGGACCGTACGCTGAGCAAGGTCGGCGGCAAGGGCCTGTTCGTCAAGGAACTGGAGAGCGCGCTGGAGGACGGCCGGGCCGACATCGCCGTGCATTCGCTCAAGGACGTGCCGATGGATCTGCCGCCAGCGTTCGCGCTGGCAGCGGTGCTCGAGCGCGAAGACCCAAGCGACGCATTCGTTTCGCCACGGC
>JBFIDI010000303.1:0-7084 GCA_041581405.1 Burkholderiaceae bacterium | reverse complement strand
GAAGCGGAACGCGACCTGGGCGCTGGCCGCGTGCTCGCGCCGGTCCACGCGCGGGCCGATCAGCGGCAGGTAGGGCAGGACATACGCCATGCCGATGCCGCCCAGGCACAGGGCCCAGCCGGCCACCACGAGTTCGGATGCCGCGGACAGGTCCAGCGGCTGGCGGACGATGGAGTGGAACAGCAGCACCGGGAACAACAGGAAGTAGACCAGGCGCTCGACGGCGGTCCAGACGCTGCGGTCCAGTGCGGTGAACCGGCATACCAGGTATCCCAACAGGATCAGCGAGAAGTCGGGAAACAGCAGTTGCAGGTAATTCACGGCGGTGAGCATACCAGCCGGTCGGCCCGTCGGCGGGGGCCCGATCGCAGCGCGAGACGGCCCGTTTCGGGATGATCGCGCGGGGGCCGGTGCGGGAGGCGCGGGCCGCGGCGCGGGTACCATCGGCGGCGTGGCCATGGACATCAAGACCGACGAGCGCGCGATCGACGCCTTCACCGACGCCTTGTGGCTCGAGGACGGCTTGTCGCGCAACACGCTGGCGGCGTATCGCCGCGACCTGGAGCTGTTCGCACACTGGTTGCGTCCGCAAGGCCTGGCGCTGACGGATATCCGGGAACAGCATCTGAACGCCTATTTTTCCGCGCGCCACGCGCAGAGCAAGGCCACCACTGCGAACCGACGCCTGACGGTGTTCAAGCGCTTTTTCCGCTGGGCGCTGCGCGAACGCCTGGTCGGCGCCGACCCGACCTTGCGCCTGCAATCGGCACGCCAGGCGCTGCGCGTGCCCAAGACCCTGAGCGAGGCCCAGGTCGAGGCGCTGCTGGCGGCGCCGGACGTGGACACGATGCTGGGCATCCGCGACCGCACCATGCTCGAGCTGATGTATGCCAGCGGCTTGCGCGTGAGTGAACTGGTGGGACTGCGCACGCTCAATGTCGGCCTGCAGGAGAACGTGCTGCAGGTGGTGGGCAAGGGCAGCAAGGAGCGGCTGGTGCCGTTCGGCGAGGAGGCCGGCGTGTGGCTGCGGCGTTACCTGGAGCAGGCGCGCCCGGCGCTGATCGGCCCGCGCCAGACGGTGGCCCTGTTCGTGACCAGCAGCGGGGTCAACGCCGGCAGTGCGATGTCACGGGTGATGTTCTGGAGCCTCGTCAAGAAATACGCGCTGCGCGCCGGCCTGGACACGGCTCCGTCGCCGCACACCTTGCGCCATGCGTTCGCGACCCATCTGCTCAACCACGGCGCCGACCTGCGCGCGGTGCAGATGCTGCTCGGCCATGCCGACATCTCGACGACGACGATCTACACCCATGTGGCGCGCGAGCGCTTGCGGCAATTGCATGCGCGCCACCATCCGCGCGGATGAGGCTTACCAGCTGCGCGGGCGCCCGGTGTCCAGGTGCACGAACTGGTCGCGGGTATAGGTGCCGACACCGCCGGCCTTGAGCGACAGGGCCGCATCGCGCAGCTCGGCCAGGGGCACGCCGGGCAGGCGCACGTCGATGGCCTTGCCGTCCATGTGCAGGCTGCGCTTGGCGACACCGCCGCCGCGCGTGGTGCGCAGGCGGTTGTTCGTGGCCGGGCAGCGATAACCCGAAATCACGTGGAACGCCTTCTCGGTACCCAGCGCCGTGCGCACGGAATGCAGCAGGTCCAGCAACTGCGGATCGATGGCCCCGACCTCGCCGGTGTAGTGGTCGCGCAGGAAGTGGTTGGCCTGCTCCAGCGCCTGCGGCAGGTAACGCGCGCCGCTGGCGTAGGTCAGTTCGATCGATTCGCCGGTATGGGTGTGGCTGAATGCCAACGTACGCGACGCGGCGGTCGAAGCCCAGGCGGCTGGAGCGAGGGTGGCCAGGGCGGAACCGGCCAATGCGATACGGGTGCTGCGCCGTAGAAACCAGCGGCGCTCCTGGTGAAGCAGGTCGATAGGCATGCGCCGGAGATTAACATGCCCCCTCCTTACAAGCCGAAAATGGGCTTTTTCGCCCGCGCCAGCGCCGCCGACCGGTCGCGCAAGGCCTCGTCCAGCAGGCGGTTGTGGCCGTACAGGTCGTCGTGGAAAAACACCTGTCCCTGCTTGACCACGACCGTGCTGTAGGCGATCAGCACCGGCAGCGTCTCGCGCAGCCGTATCGTGCGCGACACGCCGGCGTTCATGGCCTCCTCGATGCGTTCGTGGTTCCAGCGCGGATCGTCCTGCAACACGAAACGTGCCAGCGCCACCGGAGCCTCGACGCGGATGCAGCCATGGCTGAAGTCGCGCCGCTGGCGCGCAAACAGCCGCGGTGCCGGCGTGTGGTGCAGGTAGATGTTGTCGTTGTTGGGGAAGATGAACTTGATCGCCCCCAGCGCGTTGCGCGGCCCGGGCCGTTGCCGGATGCGCCATTGGCCCTGCTGCACCGCTTCGATGGCTTCGTCGGACAGCACCTCGACGACGCGGCGATCGGGCGTCACGAACTCGAATCCCTGCTGCGCGAAATAGGCCGGTTCCTCGCGCAGCTTGGGCAGCGTCTCCTGCAACGCGATCGAGCGCGGAATGTTCCAGTAGGGGCTGAACTCGATGTAGCGCATGTCCTCGTCGAACAGCGGCGTGCGCGTGTCCAGCGCCTTGCCGACGATGATCTTCATCTCCAGCTGCACGTCGACCCGGCCGTCCTCGACCGTATACGCGCGCAGCATGAACTCGGGCACGTTGACGACGATCATGCGCCGGCCCTGCAGCAGCGGCGTCCAGCGCAGCCGTTCCATGGTCAGCGCGATCTGGCGCGCGCGTTGTGCCGGCGTCACGTTGAGCTGGGCCAGCGTCAGGCGACCGACGATGCCGTCGGGCTCCAGGCCGTGGCGCAGCTGGAACCGGCGCACCGCCGCGATCAGCGTCTCGTCGACCTGGTGCGGCGCGGGCCGGGCCTGCAGGTCGCCGACGGCCGCGAGCCGGCGTTCGAGTTCGGCCAACGCCGGGTAGCCGTCACCGGCGACCAGCTTGCCACGTGCCGGCGCCGGCAGCGGCGTCTGCCAGCCCGGTTGTTCGGCCAGGTTTCGGTATTGCCGCAAGGCCGCCTGCAGGGGCTGCGCCATCGGCAGTTGCCGCGCGAGTTCCTGTGCCGTTTCGGCCAGCCGGTCGCTCGCCAACGCGTCGCGCAGCAGCGTCGCCGCGTCGCGTGGGGCTTGCGGGCGTGGCGCGAAGCGGGCGCGGACCTGGGCCGGCGTGACGCGGCCCGACCGCAGGTCGGACAGGTAACGCCGCATCGCCTCGGTCAGCGCGGCGTCGAAGGCCGCGCGCCGCGCGTCGTCGTTCCAGCCGCCGGACTGCGCTGGGTGCGACACGGCGTCGGCGAGCGCCTGGGCCTGGTAGTCGGCCGGATCGAGCCCGTAGTCGCCGGACTGGCGCAGCAGGTCGATCGCCACCGTCGCCTGCGCCGTCGGGCCGTGCGTGTCGAACCAGTCCAGTGGCGCCGCGGCCCGGGACGCCGGCGCGCCCAGGCCCAGCGTCGCGGCCAGGCACACCACGACGGCCAGGTGGCGGATCGGGCTCAATCCCATGGTCATGGTTCGCCTCGGACGGGTGGGTGCGGGTCATGCGGCATACCCGTACAGGTTAACGGATATGGCACCATGGGCCCATCATGCCTGACTCCGATCTTGCGCAATGGTTGCAGAGCCGCAGCTTTTATCCGCTGCTGATCCTGGTGCTGCTGGGCGTGGGCCTGTTGCTGGCCCTGTTGCGCCGGCGCCGGGGCCGGCCGCCACCGCCTGTCAAGCCGGGTGCGTCGCACGGGCGCACGCGTCGCGGAAACCGGTCGCGCTGATCGCGCGGGTCGTGGCATCCGGTCGCCGCCGGCCCGACCCGGCGGGTGGTGCAGGTCAATGCGGCTCGTCGCTCCACAGGTCCTGCATGGCCTGGGCGAACGCGTCGCCGATGGCGGCCTGGTCCGGGTGGCGGCCGTCCCGCAGCACCGTGGCGCCGGCCACCAGCACCTCGTGCAGCGCCGGCTCGGTGCCGGAAAACACCAGCGCGTCGAGCCGGTGGCCGGGCGCGATACCCAGCAGCCCGGGGGCACGGGTGTCGAGCACCAGCGCATCGGCCCGCGCGCCTTCGACCAGTCCCCAGCGCGGCTGGCCCGCGGCCGGTCCGCCGGCGGCCAGCGCCGCGTCGAACAACCGGGCCGCCGTGGCGTCCTGCCGTCCCGGCGCGGCGGCGACGTTGCGCTTGCGGTGCAGCAGGCGTTGCCCGTATTCGAGCCAGCGCAGTTCCTCGGGCCAGTTGCGCACCACATGGCTGTCCGAGCCGATGGCCATCGGCACGCCGGCGCGCAGCCAGCCGTCCAGGTCGCTCAAGCCGTCACCGAGGTTGGCCTCGGTCGCCGGGCAGATCACGATGGCCGCGCCGCGTTGTGCCACCGCGTCGATCTCGCGCGGCGTCGCATGCGTGGCGTGCACCAGTTGCCAGCGGGCGTCGGGCGCGAAGGTGTCGCACAGGTACTGGATCGGCCGCGCGCCGGTGGTCTTGACGCAGTCGTCGACCTCGCCGGTCTGCTCGGCCACATGGATGTGGATCGGCATGCCATGCGGCTCGACCTGCCGCAGCAGCGACTCGATGGCCGGCAGGCTGGCGGCGCGCAGCGAATGGATGGCCACGCCGGCGTCCACGTGCCTGCGGCCGCTAGCACGCACCGCCTGTGCCAGCGCCATCACCATCTCGGGCGTACCGGCGAAGCGGCGCTGGTCGTCCTGCAGTTGCGGACGGGCGAAACCGGCGCGTTCGTACAGCACCGGCAGCAGGGTCAGGCCGATGCCTGCGTGTCCGGCCGCATCGGCCAGCGACCAGCACATGGTGGCCGGGTCGGCGTAGGGCTGGCCCTGCGGCGTGTGATGCAGGTAGTGGAATTCGCAGACCTGGGTATACCCGCCGCGCAGCAACTCCAGGTACAGCTGGGCGGCCACGGCGCGCATCTGCGCCGGCGTGATGCGCAGCGCCACGCGGTACATGCGCTCGCGCCAGGACCAGAAGTCGTCGGATGCGCTGGCGCGCCGCTCGGACAGCCCGACGAAGGCGCGCTGGAAGGCATGGCTGTGCGCATCGACCAGGCCGGGCAGCACCGGTCCGGGCAGGCGCCTGGCATGCGCCGGCGGCGACTGCACGCCGGCCGTGATGCGATGCCACAGGCCTTGCGCATCGATGTCGAACAGCACCGCCGGTTGCCAGCGGCCGTCGATCCAGGCCTGTTCGGCCCACAGGCTGTGAGGTTCAGGCATCCGGGCTCCAGTCCAGCATGGTCTGCACCAGCGCGCGCAGCACCGGGGTCAGGCGGGCGGCGCGCGCCGGGTCGACCTGGTAGGGCGGCTGCTCGGCCATGTAGGTGCTCCAGCACATCTCGAGCTGGATCGCGTGTTGCCCCTGGTCCGGCTGGCCGAAGTGGCGGGTGATGTGGCCACCCTTGAAACGTCCGTCGGTGACCTGGGTGAAGTCCTGCTGGGCTGCCAGCACCTGCGACAGCGCCGCGCGCAGGCCGGGTGCGCAGCTGTTGCCGTTGGCGGTGCCCAGGTTCAGGTCGGGCAGCTTGCCCTCGAACAGCCAGGGCAGCGTGGACTTGATGCTGTGGCCGTCGAACAGGATGGCATGGCCGTGGCGCGCCCGGATGCGCGCGAGTTCGGCCGTCAGCGCATCGTGGTAGGGCTGCCAGTAGACGTTGCGCCGGCGCGCGATCTCGGCGGCGTCCGGTGCCTGGCCGTCGCGGTAGATCGGATCGCCGGTGAAGAAACGCGTCGGGCACAGTTCGGTGTTGTTGGCGCCGGCGTACATCGGTGCGTTGTCCGGCGCGCGGTTCAGGTCGATGACGAAGCGTGAATGGCGCGGCACGATCAGGCCGGCGCCCATGTCGGCGGCGAAGGCATAAAGCTGTTCGAGGTGCCAGTCGGTGTCCTCGACCTGCAATGCGCGCGGCTGGTAACGCGGTGCGAGGTCGTCGGGGATCACGGTGCCGACGTGCGGCACGCTGATGAGTACGGTGCCGGTGCCCGGCCGCAGGGTGTAGATGTCGTTGGTCATGACGTTCTCTCGATGCCGCCGGCCACGACGCGCCGGCAGGGGTTGTGGCCGAACCAGTAGGCCAGTTCGTTCGGATGCTCCAGGTCCCAGACCGCGAAGTCGGCCCGCAGGCCTGCGACCAGTCGTCCGCGGTCGGCCAGTCCGAGCGCGCGCGCACCATGGGCGGTGATGCCCAGCACGGCCTCGAGCGGCGTCATGCGAAACAGCGTGCAGGCCATGTTGGCCATCAGCAGCAGTGACAGGCCGGGACTGGAGCCGGGGTTGTGGTCGCTGGCCAGCGCGATCGGCACCTGCTGCGCACGCAGCTCCGCGACCGGCGGCAGCTGGGTTTCGCGCAGGAAATAGTAGGCCCCCGGCAGCAGCACCGCCACCGAGCCGGCCACCCGCATGGCGTCGACACCCGCGTCGCTGAGGTATTCCAGGTGGTCGCAGGACAAGGCGCCGAACTCGGCCGCCAGTGCGGCGCCGTCCTGGTCGCTGAGCTGCTCGGCGTGCAGCTTGACCGGCAGGCCGAGCGCACGCGCGGCCACGAAGACGCGCCGGGTCTGTGCCGGCGTGAAACCGATGTTCTCGCAGAAGGCATCGACGGCATCGACCAGCCCGGCCGCGTGCAGGGCCGGCATCCAGGCGCAGACCGCGGTGATGTAGTCGTCGGCACGCCCGTCGAACTCCGGCGGTATCGCGTGTGCGCCCAGGTAGGTGGTGCGCACCGATACCGGCAGTTCGGCGCCCAGCTGGCGCGCGATGCTCAGGCAGCGGCTCTCGTCGAGCAGGCTCAGGCCGTAGCCGGACTTGATCTCCAGCGTGGTCACGCCTTCGGCCATCAGGACCTGTGCGCGCCGGCGCGCGCCGGCCAGCAGTTCGGCATCGCCGGCCGCGCGGGTCGCGGCCACCGTGGAGCGGATGCCGCCGCCGCTGCGCGCGATCTCCGCGTAGTCGACGCCCTGCAGGCGCATCTCGAACTCGCGCGCGCGCTGGCCGCCGTAGACCAGGTGGGTGTGGCAGTCGACCAGGCCGGGCGTGACCAGCGCGCCGCCG
>JBFIDI010000302.1:0-7109 GCA_041581405.1 Burkholderiaceae bacterium | reverse complement strand
AGCCTTATGGCAGCGTCGGACGCTGGTTGCTCGACCAGCAGCAGTTGCGCGATGCCTCCTGGCCGTCGATCCGCAACTGGGTGGCGCTCAATCCGCAACGCGTCAACGAGATGTTGTGGAGCAATCCGCGCACGGTGTTCTTCCGCGAGGAGCCGTTGTCGGAATTCGACTCCGCGTTCGGCCCGCGCGGCGCCCAGGGCGTGCCGCTGACGCCGGGCCGTTCGATCGCCGTCGACCCCGGCAGCATCCCGTACGGCACGCCGGTCTGGCTGGCCTCGGCCGGACCGCAGCTGAGCCTGCAGCGGCTGGTGCTGGCGCAGGACACCGGCAGCGCCATCGTCGGCGCGGTACGGGCCGACTACTTCGTCGGCTGGGGCGCGCAGGCCGGCGACATCGCGGGCCGGCTCAAGCAACCCCTGCAGCTGTGGGTCCTGTGGCCCAAGCCCTGATCCATTGATCGCCTGTTCGCCCGGTCCGGGCTCCGGCGGCCGCGTCAACGCCGGCGCGGCGCGGCGCGTGTGGCCGGCGCGGCGGCCTTGCTGGTACCCGCGCGCGGACCGAGATGGCCCAGCGGCAGCCGGCTGCTGGCCTTGACCTCGCCGAGCGAAAAACTGGTGCGCAGGTCCTTCACGTTGGGCAGGGCGATCAGCCGCTCCAGCGCGAAACGCGAAAAACTGTCCAGGTCCTGCTCGACGACCTGCAGCTCGAACGAGCCGTCGCCGCTGATGTAGTGGCAGGCCACGACCTGGGGCAAGGCAGCGACCGCGCGCTCGAGTTCCCGGATGCTGGCCGCCGTATTGCGCTCGGTGAACAACCGCACGAAGGCCATCACGCCCAGGCCGATCTTCTGGCGGTTGATCTCGGCCCGGTAGCCGACGATGTAGCCGCCCTCCTCCAGCGCCCGGACGCGGCGCCAGCACGGCGCCGCGCTCAGGCCCACGCGCTGCGCAAGTTCTGCATTGGTGAGCCGGCCCTCGGCCTGCAACTCGTGCAGGATGGCGATGTCGTACTTGTCCAGTGTTTCCATGAATAGCGACTTTGAGAAAGATCCTTTCTTATCGTAGTGCAAAACCGGCATGGAAAGAAAAGACATATCGGCGCATCGGTCCTACACTTTGCCGTACCCGTGAACCCTTCCCATCCCGAGGAGTCCTGCCTGCCATGAATGCACCGCTACCCGAACACATCCGCAAGGCACTGGAAACCGTCACGCTCGACGACAAATATTCGCTGGATTACGGCCGCGCCTTCATGAGCGGCGTGCAGGCCCTGGTCAAGCTGCCGATGCTGCAGCGCCAGCGCGATGCGCTGGCCGGCAAGAACACGGCCGGGTTCATCAGCGGCTACCGGGGCTCGCCGCTGGGCGGATACGACCAGGCGCTGGTCAAGGCGTCCAAGTACCTGAAGGCGCAGAACATCGTGTTCCAGCCCGGTGTCAACGAGGAACTGGCGGCCACGGCCTTGTGGGGCACGCAGCAGCTGGGGTTTGCGCCGCCCGGAACCAACCGTTTTGATGGCGTGTTCGGCATCTGGTACGGCAAGGGGCCGGGTGTGGACCGCACCTCGGACGTGTTCAAGCATGCCAACATGGCCGGCACCACACCCTGGGGCGGCGTGATCGCCGTGGCCGGCGACGACCATGTGTCCAAGAGTTCGACCGCCGCGCACCAGAGCGACCATATCTTCAAGGCCTGCGGCCTGCCGGTGTTTTTCCCCGCCAACGTGCAGGAGATCCTCGACCTCGGCATCCATGCGTTCGCGATGAGCCGCTTCTCGGGTGTCTGGGCCGGCATGAAGACGATCCAGGAGATCGTCGAGTCCAGCGCCACCGCGATGATCGACCCGGAGCGGGTGCAGATCGTGATGCCGACCGACTTCGAGATGCCGCCCGGCGGCGTGCACATCCGCTGGCCCGACCACGCGCTGGAGCAGGAGGCACGCCTGTTCGACACCAAGTGGTACGCGGCGCTGGCCTACATCCGGGCCAACCGGCTGAACTACAACGCGATCGAAGGCCCGAACGACCGCTTCGGCATCATCGCCAGCGGCAAGGCCTACAACGACACGCGCCAGGCGCTGGTCGACCTGGGGCTGGACGACGCGACCTGCCGGCGCATCGGCATCCGGCTGCACAAGGTCGGCGTGGTCTGGCCGCTGGAGGCGCAACTCACGCGGGACTTCGCCACCGGCTTGCAGGAAATCCTGGTGGTCGAGGAAAAGCGCCAGGTCATCGAATACCAGCTCAAGGAAGAACTGTACAACTGGCGCGCCGACGTGCGGCCCAACATCTACGGCAAGTTCAACGAGGTCGATGGCGATTTTTCGGGTGGCGAATGGTCGATGCCGAACCCCAGCGCCAACACCTTGCTGCGGGCCAAGGCCGACCTGTCGCCGGCGTTGATCGCGCACGCGATCGCGCAACGTGTCAAGAAGCTGGGCCTGGACGCCGACATGCAGGCCCGCATCGACGCCCAGATGGCCATCCTGCGGGCCAAGGAGCAGGCGATGCAGGTGCTCGAGCTCGGAGGCGTCAAGGGCGCGGATCGCCAGCCGTGGTTCTGCTCCGGTTGCCCGCACAACACCAGCACCAAGGTGCCCGAGGGTTCGCGCGCCATGGCCGGCATCGGTTGCCACTTCATGGCCACCTGGATGGACCGCGCCACCATCGGCTTCACGCAGATGGGCGGTGAAGGCGTGCCCTGGGTCGGCCAGCAGCCGTTCAGCACCGACCAGCACATGTTCGCCAACCTGGGCGACGGCACGTATTTCCACAGCGGCCTGCTGGCGGTGCGCCAGAGCATCGCCGCCGGCGTCAACATCACCTACAAGATCCTGTACAACGACGCGGTCGCGATGACCGGTGGCCAGCAGGTCGGCGAACGGCCCGAAGGCCACTCGGTGGTGCAGATCGCGCAGTCGATGAAGGCCGAGGGGGCCGTCAAGATCGTCGTCGTCACCGACGAGCCCGAGAAATACGACGGCGTCAAGCTGGTCGACGGCGTGGCGGTGCTGCACCGCGATACGCTGGACGCGGTGCAACGCGAGTTCCGCGAGATCAAGGGCACGACCGTCATCATCTACGACCAGACCTGCGCCACCGAGAAACGGCGCCGGCGCAAGCGTGGTGCCATGGTCGATCCGGCCAAACGCGTCGTCATCAACGAACTGGTCTGCGAGGGTTGCGGCGACTGCGGTGTGCAGTCGAACTGCATGAGCGTGGAGCCGCTGGAGACCGAATTCGGCCGCAAGCGCCAGATCAACCAGTCGACCTGCAACAAGGACATGTCCTGCCTCAAGGGGTTCTGTCCGAGCTTCATCACCGTCGAAGGCGGGCAGCTGAAGAAGAAGGCCAAGGACAAGGCGATGTCACCGTTCGAGATGGGGCCGCTGCCGGAGCCGACGCCGGTCGCGCTGGACGCGGCGATCGGGCAGGTCTGGGGCATCATCGTCGCCGGTGTCGGCGGCACGGGTGTCATCACCATCGGCCAGTTGCTGGGCATGGCGGCCCACATCGAAGGCAAGGGCATCGTCACGCAGGATGCGGCCGGCCTGGCGCAGAAGGGCGGCGCGACCTGGAGCCACGTGCTGATCGGCGAGCGCCAGCAGGACATCCGCACCACGCGCGTCAGCATGGCCGCGGCCGACCTGATCATCGGTTGCGACCCGCTGGTGGCCGCCGGCAAGGAAACCATGCTGCGCATGCGCGAAGGGCGCACCCACGTGGCGCTCAATTCGCACAGCACGCCGACGGCGGCCTTCGTGCGCGACGGCAACTGGCAGAACCCCGCGGACGCCTGCGCGGCCGAGATCGCGCAGGCCGTGGGTGTCGACGGCGTGGGCACCTTCAACGCCGATGCCGCCGCCACCAAGCTGATGGGCGACAGCATCTATACCAACCCGATGATGCTGGGTTACGCATGGCAGAAGGGTTGGATTCCGCTGGGCCGCGACTCCCTGATCCGCGCGATCGAACTCAACGCGGTGCAGGTCGACAACAACAAGGCCGCCTTCGAGTGGGGCCGGCGCGCCGCGCACGACTGGGCCGGCGTCGAGAAACTGCTCGCGCCGGCGCAGGTGCTGCAGTTCAGGAAACGCGAGACGCTGGACGACATCGTCAGCCGCCGGGTTGCGTTCCTGACCGACTACCAGAACGCCGCGTATGCGGCGCAATACCAGGCCTTCGTCGACAAGGTGCGTGCGGCCGAGGGCAAGCTGGACAAGACGCTGCTGACCGAGAGTGTTGCGCGGTATCTGTTCAAGCTGATGGCCTACAAGGACGAATACGAGGTCGCCCGCCTGCATACGGATACCGCGTTCCTGGACAAGGTCGGCGCGATGTTCGAAGGCGACTTCACGCTGAACTACCACCTGGCGCCGCCGCTGCTGGCCAAGCGCAACGAAAAAGGCGAGTTGCAGAAGCAGAAGTTCGGTCCGAAGATGTTGACCGGCTTCCGCCTGCTGGCGAAGTTGAAGGGCCTGCGCGGCACGGCGCTGGACATCTTCGGGCGCAGCGAGGAACGCAGGACCGAGCGCGCATTGATCGGCGAGTACCGCGCCAGCATCGACGAGGTGCTGGGCACGCTCACGGCCGATAACCATGCCCTGGCGGTGGAGATCGCGCGCCTGCCCGAGAAGATCAAGGGTTACGGCCATGTGAAGGAGCGCAACCTGGTGGCCGCGCGTGGCCAGTGGCAGGCGCTGATGCAGCAGTGGCGTGCCCCGGCGCCGGTTGCAGCTGCGGCTCAGCGGGCGGTCAGCGCCGCCTGACAGGGGCGACCGCGCACCCGTCGTGCCGGGTCGGCGCCGCGGCGGGGGAACGCCGCGCCCGACCTTCGGCGTGGCCGGATCACAGCCGGTAGATCTGGCCGAACTTGGCTTCCAGGTAGTCCAGCAGCGGTGCGGGTGTCGGCGCCTGGCCGCAGGCGCGTTCGATCACCTCGGCCGGACGGTACAAGGCGCCATGCTGGTGGACACGTTCGCGCAACCAGTCGGTGGCCGGCCGGGTCACGCCACGGGCCAGGCTGGTATCGAGGTCCGGCAGCTCCTTGCGCAATGCCTGGTGCAGGCAGCCGGCGTAGACATTGCCCAGTGTGTAGGTCGGGAAATAACCGAACAGTCCGACCGACCAGTGCACGTCCTGCAGCATGCCGTGGGACGGGCGGTCCACCGCCAGGCCGAAGTCCTGCTCGAAACGTTCGTTCCACGCCTGCTCCAGGTCGCGCGGCGCGAGCGAGCCGTCGATCAGGGCGCGTTCCAGGTCGAAACGCATCATGATGTGCAGGTTGTAATGGATCTCGTCGGCCTCGGTGCGGATGAAACCGGAGCGCACCCGGTTGACCGTGGCGTAGAAGTCGTCGGCTGCGCCTGCCGTGAACCCGTCGCCATGGACCTGCATGCGGCTGCACAACCACTGGGTGAAGGGGCGTGATCGGCCGAACTGGTTCTCGTAGATGCGGCTCTGGCTTTCGTGCACCCCCATCGACACGCCCTGGCCCAGTGGGGTCGATCGATGCGCGGCATCGATGCCTTGTTCGTAACACCCGTGGCCGGTTTCGTGGATGGTCGAATACAGGCAGTTGAACAGGTCGTCCTCGTCCACGCGGGTCGTGATGCGCACGTCGTCGCCCGAGCCGGACGAAAACGGGTGTACCGCCAGGTCGAGCCGGCCGCGATTCCAGTCGTAGCCGAAGGCGTCGGCCACTTCGCGCGCCAGCGCGAGCTGGGCCGCCTGCGGGAATCGGGCGTGCAAGGCATCGGGCTGGTACGCCGCTCCCAGCACACGTTCGCGCAGCGCGACCAGGCGGGGCCGCATCTGCTCGAACATCGCGGCGATGCCGGTTGCGGTGGCGCCGGGTTCGTAATCGTCGAGCAAGGCGTCGTAGGCGTCGGCGCCGAAGCCGCTGTCCGACAAGGCCTGGCCGGCTTCGCGCCTGAGCGCCAGCACCTGCTCGAGTGTCGGCAGGAAATGCGCGACGTCGTCCCGGGCCCGGGCCTGGGCCCAGATGCCCTGCGCGACCGAGGTGGTGCGGGCGATGGCGGTCGCCAGCGTGGGCGGGATGCAGGCGTTCCTGCGATAACTGCGGCCGATCAGCTCCAGCGCACGTCGACTGGCCGCGTCCGTCGGGCGGGCCTGCTCCAGCCAGTCGCCGATGCGCGCATCGGTACGGCGCGCATGCAGCACCGCTTCGATGGCCGCCATTTCGTCGCCCCGCTGCGTCGCGGCGCCACGCGGCATCATGGTTTCCTGGTCCCAGCCCAGGCGGCCGGCGATCTGTGCCAGCGCCTCGGTGTCGCGCGAGAAGGCCATCAGTTCTTCGAATGCGGTCATGGTCTTGCCCCAGTGTCGTCCTGCGAAGGTGTGTCAGGCATCGAGCCGCAGCGCCACTTCGGCGCCCAGCGTGTTGCTGACGGTGCAGATGTCCTTGGTGCGTTTGAGCAACTCTTCCACCCGGGCGTCATCGACCGGCGTGGACGCGCGCGCGACGACATCGAATCGTCCGAACCGGTTGGGCGGGTCGGTGGCCTTGGTGGCCGTTGCGGACACGTCCAGGCCACCGAGTTCCAGCCCCATCTGCCTGGCCGCCATGCGCATCGAGATCGCGATGCAGTTGGCCAGCGCCGCCAGCATCAGGTCCGACGGGGACATGGCGTCGGAGGCCGGCGCCAATGCCCCGGCGGCGCGGTGGCCGGCCTCGGTCTCGAAAGTCAGCGTGTCGCCGTCGTCCGAGCGGACGGTCAACGGGCCATAGGTCTTGGGTTTGATCTTGACGTGCATGGTGCGGGTGGTGGTGGGCGGGCCGATGGCGCGGTTGCGGCCTACATCAGCAGGTCGGGCAGGAAGGTGGCGATCGACGGGAAGATGGTCAGGATGACCACCGCCAGCAGCAGCATGACCCAGTAGGGCGCCGCGGCCATGGCCGATTGGCCGAGCGACACCTCGCCCTTGGTCAGCACCGTGAGCACCGACAGGTTCAGGCCGACCGGCGGCGTCACCTGGCCGATCTCGATCAGGATGGTGATGATGACACCGAGCCAGATCGGGTCGAAGCCGAGCTGGGTCATCAAGGGGAACACGATCGGCAAGGTCATCACCATCAGCGAGAGCCCGT
>JBFIDI010000301.1:0-7116 GCA_041581405.1 Burkholderiaceae bacterium | reverse complement strand
CGGGTCTCCTCGGCCAGCAGGCTGTCGGCCACCAGCGCATCGAGTCCGCTGTCACGCTGCAGCCAGCGCCGGGCCCGCTCGGCCGATCGGTTCAGGTGCACCCACAACAGTCCGTCGCCGGGTTTCCAGGCCTGCACCTCCTCCCAGCCGATGGTGCGTCAGTGCCCGTCGCGCCCCCGCAGGTATGCGCATACCAGTCCGTCGTCTTCCGTCATGCCTGTCCTCCTGATCCGGCCTGCGGTGCCGCGGCACGCCGCCGGGGTTCCGTCACACGCATGCATCGTACCTGCGGGCCGGCGGTGGCCGGCACCATGACGGTGCCCTTCCCGCCATGCCGATCGGCGCCCACGGGTGTCGTGTACATTGGCATGCGATGCATGTGCGCTGTTCGAGGTTTTCCTGATGCCCCCTGTCACCCAGGCTTTGTTGATCGTCAATGTGCTGGTGTTTTTCGTCGTCCAGCAGCTGGGCCCGACCATCATCGTGCAATTCGGCCTGTGGCCCTGGGCCTCCGAACTGTTCCGGCCCTGGCAGGTCGTCAGTTACGCCTTCCTGCACGGCAGCCTGACCCACCTGGCGTTCAACATGTTCGGCCTGTGGATGTTCGGCTCCGAGCTCGAGCGGGTCTGGGGCACGCGCCGCATGCTGCAGTTCTATTTCGCCAGCGTGCTGGTGGCCGCGGCCGCGCAGCTGATCGTGACCGGCGTGATGGGTTCGCAGGCCCCGACGGTGGGCGCCTCGGGCGGACTGTTCGGCCTGCTGATCGGTTTTGCGATGGTGTTCCCGCGGCGCAAGATCACGCCGCTGATTCCGCCGATCCCGATGCGGGCGCCGGTCTTCGTCGGGCTCTACGGCGCGATCGAGCTCACGCTGGGCGTGACCGGCAGCGCCAGCGGTGTCGCGCATTTCGCGCATCTCGGCGGCCTGCTCGGCGGCTGGTTGATGATGCGGTACTGGCGCGGCCAGCCGCCGTTCCGGCCCGGCAGGCGCTGAGCGCGCCGCGCCGCCGCGTCAGATGCGCCGCGCCATGCCGGCCCAATACGGCTCGCGCAACCTGCGCTTGAAGATCTTGCCGGTGTCCTCGCGCGGCATCTGCGCGACGAACTCGACGACCTTGGGCACCTTGTAGCCGGCCAGCCGCTGCTGGAGGAAGGCGCCGACCTGCTCAGCGGAAACCGCCGCACCCGGCTGCAGCTGCACGGCCGCGCCAAGCGCCTCGCCGAACTCGGCGTCCGGGATGCCGAACACCGCGCAGTCGGCCACGCCCGGCATGGCCTGCAGCACCGCCTCGATCTCGGCCGGGTAGATGTTGACGCCGCCCGAGATCACCATGTCGGAGGCGCGGTCTACGATGAACAGGAATCCGTCCTCGTCCAGGTAACCGACGTCGCCCAGTGTCTTGAGGCCGTTTTTCTCCATGCGCCGGCGTGCCTCGGGGTTGCCGATGTAGCTGAAGTCGGCATACGCGTCCTGGTGCAGGTAGATCAGCCCGGGCTGGCCGGGAGGGAGCTCCGCACCCTGTTCGTCGAGGATGGCGAAGCGCGCGCCGGGCAAGGGGCGGCCGGCCGAGCCGGGCTTGCGCAGCGCGTCGGCGCTGCTCAGCAGGGTCGAATAACCGAGTTCGCTGGAGCCGTAGGCTTCGTTGATCACCGGTCCCCACCAGTCGATCATCGCGCGCTTGACCTCGGGTGCGCACGGTGAGCCGGTGGAGGCGACGAACTGCATCGAACCCAGGTCGTAGCGGCTGCGCACGTGTTCGGGCAGGGCCAGCATGCGCACGTACATGGTCGGCACCAGGTAGGCGTGGGTGATGCGGTGGCGCTCGATCATGCGCAGCGTGTGTTCGGCATCGAAACGCGGCTCGATGAAGAGTTCGGCGCCTTCCAGCGCCGCGCCGACGCAGTAGGTGTTGGGCGCGCTGTGGTACATCGGCGCGCTGACCAGCGCCCGCATGCCTGGCCGGAAACCCAGCACCTGGCGCAGCACCGCCAGGCTGCTCGCCACCTTCTCGGGGCTGGCGGCGGCGCGCACGATGCCTTTGGGCCGCCCGGTCGTGCCCGAGGTGTAGAGCATCGCGCCGCGCGGCGCGCGCGCCGGCGCGTCCAGCGGCGTGGCCGCGTCGCGGCTGTGTTCCCAGTCCGGTGCCGCGGTGGCCGGCGTGTTCGCGGCGCCGCCGACGCCGGATCCGTCATCGTGGACGAAGGTCGTCACCGTATCCAGGCGCAGGCCCGGCAAGCCCGCCCGCAGCGCGGCGTCGATGACCAGCACCCGCGCGCCGCTGTCGCCCAGGATGTATTGCACCTCCTCGGTCTTGTAGTGCCAGTTGATCGGGCACCACATGGCGCCGAGCCAGCGCGCCGCGAGCATCAGCTCGAGCAGCTGAGGGCTGTTGCGCATCATCAGCGCCACCACGGCACCTTCGCCGATGCCGGCGGCCTGCAGCACGCGCGCGCTGCGCCGGACGCGGTCCTGGAATTGCTCCGGGGCGATGGGCTGTTCCCGGAACACGATGGTCGGTTGCATGGGGCGCGTCCTGCGTGGGGGTCGATGAAACCGTGGCACGCCAGTGGCGCCACCGCTGCATGGTAGCAAGCGCGGACGGCTGGGGCCGCGCGCGCAACACCACTGCATGACGCGAGCCGGGTCCCGATGGACCGTGTGCCGCCCGTGGGGGCACAATCGGTTCACATGACGGCGTCAATCCTGCGAGGCAAGTCCATGACCGACAACCACAAGCATCCGCCCGGCCGCGAGCCGCCCGACCTGCCGCCCAAGCCGGAACCGGAGCCGGATACGAAGTCGCGGCGCGTGTAGGCCGTTCGCGGCGCCGGCTTATTCGGCCTTGAGGCCCGCGGCCGCGATGGCCTTGGCCCAGCTGTCGATTTCCTGGTGGAAGAACTGGCCGAACGCCGATGGCGAACTCGCCTTGAGTTCGTTGCCGCCGGCCTCGATGCGTTCGCGCGTCTGCGCATTGGCCAGCGCCACCGTCATGGCCTTGGACAACTTGTCGACCACCGGCGCCGGCAAGCCGGCCGGCCCGAGCAGGCCGACCCAGCTGGCGTATTCGAGCCCGCCGATACCGGCCTCCTGGTAGGTCGGCAACTGCGGCATGCCGGCCCAGCGCTGCTCGCGCCCGACCGCCAGCGCGCGGATATTGCCGGCCTTGAGCTGGCTTTGCATCGACGCCACGTTGTTGAACGACAGCTGGATGCGCCCGCTGACCAGGTCGGGCAGCAGCTGGTCGACCCCCTTGTACGGCACGTGCGTGATCGGCACGCCGCTGCGCAGCGAAAACATCGTGGCCGCCAGGTGCTGCGTCGTGCCATTGCCGTTCGAGCCGTAGTTGAGCGTGCCCGGATGGGCCTTGCCGTGGGCGATCAGCTCGGACACCGTGTTCACCGGCAGGTCCTTGTTGACGACCAGCACCGACGGCACCATGGCGACCAGGCCGATTGGCGTGAAGTCCTTGCGCGGATCGAAGGGCGTGGACTTGATCAGCGACTTGTTGATGGCCAGCGAGGCGCTGGCCATGATCAGTGTGTAGCCGTCGCCGGGCGCCTTGGCCACGGCGTCGAACGCGATGTTGCCGCTGGCGCCGGGCCGGTTCTCGACCACCACGCTGGTGCCCAGCGAGGTGCCCATGTCGGTCGACATCAGGCGCGCGATGATGTCGACGGCGCCACCGGCGGGAAACGGCACCAGGATACGTACCGGCTTGTTCGGAAAGTCCTGTGCCGGAGCCAGCGGTGCGATCGCAGCCAGCGCGAGGGCGGCGCAGGTCGTCAGGAGGTGGCGTTTGGACATCATGGTCGGGGCCTTTCTGTGGTGGAGGTGTAGATGGAGGGGGGTCGGTTCAGGCCGTCGCGCCCGCCCCGCCCGCGGGCAGTCGCGCGGCGTCGGCGCGGAAATCGGCCAGCACGCGTCCGGCGGCACGCCAGTTGCCGCTGCGATCGATCAGTCCGGTGCGCACGTAATATCCGCGGTCGATGTCCATGAAGGTGTCCAGCAGCAGCAGCACCTCGGGATGGCGGCGCGCCAGCTGCAGCGCCTCTTCCACCAGGGCCTGGTTCGCGGCGTCGTCGATCTCGGCATCGTTGGGCCCGTCGCCCATCAGGGCGCGGGTCGCGCAAATGGTGGCGCCGCTGCCGCGGGCGAACCTGGCCAGCGTCTGCATCGCCGGCGCCAGAGGCTCGTCGCGCGCGACGCTGAACGCAACCCCGGCCGCGATGCCGGCCAGCGGACCCGCCAGCAGTTCGCCGGCCTGTGCACATTGCCCGACCGTGAAGCCGGGCGCGGCGTAGTGTTTGCCCGGGGCCTTGCCGGTATTGCCTTCGGTCCCGCTGCGCAGCGCGGCGAACAACATGCGCATGCCGGTGTCGCGCAGCATCGCACCGACGCAGGTGGCCAGTTCCGGGGCCGCGCGCACCGGCAGCACGCATTCCCAGAAGCCGATCAAGGGCGCGTGTTCGCGCAGCTGCGCGAGCAGCGCGGCGCCGGGCAGGCCGACCGAGAAGAAGGTGAAGCGGTGCCCCAGCGCCACCATGTCGGCCACGCGCCGGCGCACCTGCGCGTCGAGCAGGTCGCCGACCGGCACGCGCAGATGCCGGATGCCGGCGCTCCACACCGCCTGCACCGCATGGTCGTTGCGCACCCGGCGGCGCGCGAACGGGTCCACCGGCGGATTGAACGGCAGTTCCACCTGGGCGCACCAGGGATGGCACAGGTTCACGCCCAGCGGTGTCTCGCCCGGATCCTTCGGATGGCCGGGCAGTTGCAGCGCCAGGGTGTCGGTGCCGCCGTGCGTCTGCACCAGGCGCGCGACGTGGCCGCGCTCGTAGACGTCGACCCAGAAGAAACCGAGCTTGCCGGTGTCGTTGCGGCCGTATTCGTCGGTCGGTGCGCCGCTGTGCAGTTCGCTGTAGTCGCGGCGCACGAACGAGGTCGACGGCAGCGCGTGGATCTCGGTGCCGCCGACGCGGTTGTAGAACAGGTTGTGCACGTGGCCGCAGAACACCGCCTCGACCCGATGGCGCTCGAGCAGCTCGAGCAGCCAGTGGCGCGCGTGATGTTCCATGTTGTCGTAGCTGGTGTCCTCGTGCGGCTGCGCCAGGAACGGCGGGTAGTGGGTGGCCAGGAAGATGCGCTGGCCCTGCGCCGCGCGCAACTGCTCCTGCAGCCAGCGTTTCTGCGCGGCTTCCAGCGGCAGGCCGGAGCCCAGGATGGGCGAGTTGATCAGCAGCAACACGCAGCCCTCGGCCTGGTGCAGCTGGAACGGCGCGCCGAACACCTGGCCGTAACCGTCCAGCCATTGCGGTGCCACGGCCGCGGCGGGAGCCGTGTCGTCGTTCTTGTCGCCGATGTCGTGGTTGCCGGGGGTGTACAGCACCGGGCATGGCAGCCCGGCGAACAACTGCCGGGCCAGCAGCAGCGTCGCGTCGTGGGTTTCGGCCTGCGGCACCGGGTGCACGATGTCGCCCAGGTGCAGCACGAACCGCGGTGCGCGCGTGCGCAGCCAGTCGACGACGCTGCGGTTGCGCCGGTTGGAGCGTGGTGCAGGCGCGCCAGGTGTCTCGGGTTCGAGATGGGAGTCGGCGATGACGGCGAACGCGAACAGGTGCCTGCCGTGGCGCGGGGAGATCAGGACGGGTGCCGTGGTACCGGCGCGGTCGGCGTGCAGCGGCGTGTCATGCCCGGGGTATCCGCTGCCATCGGCCATCCGTCGTCCTCCTCCTGTCGTGTGGTCTGCATGCAGCCACCGAAAAGAGCTCCGCGCGCCGCGTGTCCCAATATAACGACGTGTTGCGGCCTGCGGCGCACATCGGTTGTGTCGTGGGCCGCGCAGTTGTTTCGTGACAAGAAATCAACGCGGCGCGTGTGTACGCCGCGCCAGCGCAGCGTCGCCCGCCGGGTGTATCAGCCCTGCGCGGGCAGACTCACCATTTCGGAATGCGGATCCGGCTGATCATCAGCGAGCCGGAGACGGCGAACAGCAACACCAGCGGATGCAGCGTCAGCCCCATCAGCCGGATCTCGCCCCACCACAACTGCGCGCCCACGGCGCCGTAGGCCGCGGCGGCCACCAGCACGGCCACCAGCACGACCGAGGTCGGTATCGGCGTGCCTTCGAAATGGTGCACCTTGCCGGACGCGTCCGACATGTCCTGGGCCGTGACGTTGAAACGCGCCAGCCGCGAGACGCCGCAGGCGACGAAGTAGGCCAGCACGATGCGGTCGAAGAATCCCTGCATGCCGCAGGCATAGGCCAGCATGGCCGGTGCGACGCCGAACGAGATCACGTCGGACAGGGAGTCGAGTTCGCGCCCCAGGCTGGACGATTGCTGGCGCCAGCGCGCGATCCGGCCGTCGAGCACGTCGAACACCAGCGCCGCGGCGATCAGCGCGCCGGCGAAATACAGGTGCAGGGTGCCGCCGGTCTGCACGAAGGAGATGGCCGAGAAGATGGCGCCGGTGCCGCACAAGGCATTGGCGAGCGTGAACCAGTCCGCGAGGTGGAACTCGCGGATCATCGAAAACGGCTTGGGGCGGCGTGGGTCGTGGGGCATGGTGCTTGGATCGTAACGGGGCGGGGCGTCACGTCGGGTTGCGCGGCCTGGCGCAGGCGCTCGCGCACCCGGCATGCGCCGAGTATGCCGCGCCCGGCCCGGCCTGGCTGTAGGAGAAGTTCGTGACTGTGCGTGTCGCAGTGGCGGCGGACGCGTCGGATGCCATGCGGTTCAGTCGCCCGGCATCGTGCGGGCGCTGTCCGTGCCATGCACGGATTCGACGATGCGCCGGCGCACCACCGGCGGCTCCTTGCCGATGTGGAACGCGTGCTTGCGGTCGCGCAGCGTCGCGTCGGCGGTGGTCACCCGGTCGTAGCGGCGCAGGTGCTCGGTCCAGGACTCGTCGACGATCTGTTCGATGAACAGCCCCGGGTCGTTGATGTCGCTCAGCAGGTCCCACGACCGCGCGCCATGGCGCAAGCGGCTGCGGCGGCTGACCCGCATCAGTTCCTTGAACTCGTCGGCGCGTGCCGGGTCGATGCGGGATTCGATCGTCAGCACGACCCGGCCCGCCCCGGGCGGCTGCGTGGGTTGCGGCACCTTGAACAGCCGG
>JBFIDI010000300.1:0-7120 GCA_041581405.1 Burkholderiaceae bacterium | reverse complement strand
GGCGCCGCGATGCTGCAGGCCGCCGCGACCGAGCCGGGTCGCGTCGACGCCGTGGTCACGCGCGGCGCCCGGCTCGACCTGGCATGGTCCTGCCTGTCCTCGGTGCGAGCGCCGACCCTGCTGATCGCGGGGACCGAGCCTGCGCAGGAACTGGAGCTGCACTCGGCCGCCTTGCGGGAGTTGCACTGCAACAAGCGCCTGGAGGTCATTCCCGGCGCCACACGGGAGTTCATGGGTTCCGGCGTACGCGACACGGTGGCCGAGTTGTCCGCGTGGTGGCTGCAGGCCCACCTGGGCGACGGCGCGACGTTCTGAGCAGCGCCCGACCGGGTCCGGCCCGGCGGCATTGCGACCTGCGCCGTCAGGCGTCGGGGAAGTCGGCAAAACCCGAGTCGCTCTTGTCCAGCTGGTGTTGCATGCCGAACCGGATCAGCGCGGCGATATTGGGCAGGTCGAGCTTGTCCTGGATTCGTGTCTTGTGGCTGCTCACGGTCTTCACGGACAGGTGCAGCGCCTTGGCGATGTCGGTCAGGCGGTCGCCGCTGACGATGCGCTTGAGCACCTCCAGTTCCCGGTCGGACAGGCCGGACAGCAGTGGCTCGGCCTGCTGGCCGTTGAGCCGCTTGACCACACTCTCGGCCAGGCTGGCCGTCACGTAGGTGCCGCCGGCCGCGACCTTGCGCACCGCGGTGATCAGTTCGGCTGCCGCCTTGTCCTTGGTGACGTATCCGTCCGCGCCGGCCTTGAACGTCCGCATCGCGTATTGCTCCTCGGCGTGCATGCTCAACACCAGCACCGTCACGTCGGGGTAGCCGGACTTGATGCGCCGGATCAGGTCCAGTCCGTTCATGCCGGGCATCGACAGGTCGACGATCGCGAGGTCGAAATGCTGCCGGCGCAGGAACTCGAGTGCCTGGAACGCGGAAGCGGCCTCGGTGATCGACCACTCGTGCGCAATCGGCTCGAGCACGTGCTTGAGTCCCTCGCGCACGATGGTGTGGTCGTCCACCATCAGCAGGGAGAAACGCGGATCGCTCGGGTCCTTCCTGGCTGTCATGGCGTAGGGGTCCTGCGCCGGTCGCCGGTGTGTGTGCGCCGCTCGATCGGTCGATCGCCGGTCGCGTTGCGCGGCACCGGCATCTGGACCACGATGCTCAGGCTGTTGCCGGGCGTGTCGAGGATCTCCAGCCGGGCGCCGAGCTGGCGTGCGCGCTGGTGCAGCGAATGCTCCGACTTCGGACGGGATGCGGGAGGTGGTGCCGCGGCCCTGACGGCGCGTGGCGGGCTCGTGCAGCGAAACGCCAGCACCATTTCATGTGCGTGCTGCGTCAGCGACACGGCGAGGCGGGTGAACGTGGCCGCATGCCCGACATGCTCCAGGATGTGCTGCGCCAGCCGGTACAGGGCGATCGCGGTGCGTTCATCCGGCGCCGGCCGTGGCTCCTCGATATCCACCTGCAGTTCCAGGCCGAGCCGCTGTCCGACATCGTGTGCCAGCCAGTCGATGGCCGCTCCCAGTCCCAGGTCGTCGAGCATCAGCGGACGCAGGTCGGTCGCGATCTGCCGCACACTGGCAACGGAGCGGTCCAGCGAGTCGAGCATGGCGGCCACGCGTTCGCGGCAGGCGTCGGCGGCATCGCCGTGCAGCGGCAGGGCGCTCAATTCCATCTTCAACGCGCCCAGCCGCTGGCCCAGGCCTTCGTGCAGTTCGCGCGCGACGCGCCGCCGTTCGGCCTCGCGCAGGTCCTGTTCGGCGAGCGCCATCTGACGGTCCTGTTCGGCCAGCTTGCGTTGCGTGACGTCGGTCAGCGTGACCCGCAGGGTTCGCATGCCATCGGGCTGCAGCCGGGGCACGCAATCGAGTTGCCCATGGAAGGTCTCGCCGGCACCGTTCTGCAGGACCAGCTCGATCCGTTGCGAGGCGTCCCCGACCGTCGCGTGTTGCCGTTCCCGCTGCCAGCGTTCCACGTGCGCGGGCGTCACGTAACGGGAGAATCCGCGGCCGAGCAAGCGGTTGCGCGCCACGCCCAGCATGGTGGCGACGGTGAGGTTGGCCTCGGTCACCAGGCCCGCCTCGTCCAGCGTGCAATAACCGACGGGCGCGAAATCGTACAGATCGACGAACCGGTCGCGGGCCGCCGCCAGTTCGAGTTGCGCCTGGCGCAGTTCCTCGTTCTGCATTTCCAGTTCGACCCGGTGGACCTCCAGTTCGTGTGCCAGTTCGGCATCGGGACGCGTGCCCGGCGGCTGGCCGGGATCGACCGGGCGCATGGCGGCGCGCGCTGGCGCGACCGCGTGGCGCTGCGTGCCGCGCTTGCTGTTCATGGTGTCGCTCCGCCAACGGGTGCCGGGTGCGCCAGCGGCCCCGCTGCATCGCGCGCCGACGTGGATCCGCTTGCCTGGGCACGATCGGGTGTCGTGCGCGGCAGCCGCACCGTGATGCGCGCTCCGCCGGATGGTGCATTGCCGATCTCGAGTTGCCCGCCCAGCATGTAGGCGCGTTCGCGTATGCCCATCAGGCCGTAGGAGCCGTCGCGTCGTTCCAGCGGCACCGGAAAGCCGGTGCCGTTGTCCTGCACGATGAGCACGATGCTGCCGCCGCGCTGGCCGAGCCGGATTTCCACCCGCGTGGCCCGCGCATGGCGCACGACGTTCGTCAGCGCTTCCTGGATCATCCGGTACACCGTGATGACGGCCTGCTCGTCGATGGTCGGGTCTTCCTTGTCCAGGTGCAGCCGGGTCCGGATGCCCGTGCGTTGCTCCCAGGAGCGGGCCAGCCATTCGATGGCGGCATTGAGCCCCAGGTCGTCGAGCATCAGCGGGCGCAGGTCCGTGGCGATGCGGCGCACCGAGGCTGCGGTGTCGTCGACCATGTGCAGCATGGCCTGCATGCGCTCGCGTGCCGGTTTCGACCGCGCGCCCTTGTGCAGGCTCGACAACTCCATGTGCAAGGCAGTCAGGCTCTGCCCCAGTTCATCGTGCAGTTCGCGTGCGATGCGTTTGCGCTCCTCTTCGCGCGCCTGCACCAGGCTGGCCGACAGTTCGCGCAGTTGCCGGCGCGAGTTCTCCAGATCGCGGTTCTGCTCGGAGCGGGCGGTGACGTCGGCAATGACCATCTGCACCACGCGCTGGCCGTGGTCGGGCATGGCCGACACGCCGATATCGACATGGCGCACCGTGCCATCGGCCAGCACGATGCGCTGGTTCTCGGCCGAGACCGGGCGCTGGCTGCTCATCGCCTGCGCGATGACCTTGCTGACCGACGATTGCGACTGTTCCCCCAGGATGTCGTAGATCGAGCGACCGAGCATGGCGCAGGAGTCGGTCTGGCTGAAAAACATGGCACAGGCACGGTTCGCAAAGACGATCGTGTCGCCGTCGAGGATCCAGGTTGCGACCGGAGCGGTCTCGAAGATGGACTTCAGGCCGCGGTTCAGCGACGCGATCTCGTGGTGCAGCCGGGTGACTTCGGTCAGATCGCGCAGCAGCACGGTGAAGAGGCTGCGCGGCCCCATCGCGCCGCCCACGTCGACGCGTGCGATGGTGGCCTCGATCGGGAACTCCTCGCCATTGGCGCGCAGGCCGGTGAGGCTGTTGCGTGCGTTCATCGGCCGTTCGGCCGTGCCCGACTGCGCGAACTGGCGCACGTGCTGGGCATGCGCCTTGCGGTGCCGCGTCGGGATGAAGCGCGACAGATCCTGGCCGAGGACTTCGGGCGCCGCAACGCCGAACATGCGCTGCGCGGCCGGGTTGATCATGACGATGTGCTGCGCTTCATCGACCGTGATGATGGCCTCGCTGGCCGCCTGCACGATCGGGTCCGTGGTGAAGATGTAGGGCCGGCTCCGCACTCCGGACCCGCCAGACTCCGGCAGCATGCTCGGGTGCTGGAAACGCGCGGCATCGTCGGGCTCGGCATGGTCGTTCATCGTTCGATCCTGTGGGCGCAACGCGCATGCGTTGCCTTTTCGTGGTTCGCGCTGGCGGTTCCTCCGGTGGTGCGGGCCTGCCGCCTGTCGTTTGGACGCGCACGACACAGGCGGTGTCGGGAATACGAATGTGCTTGTGTTCTTTTACCACCTTTGCGATTCGGAAAATTCCGAATATTGATTGGTCCCCTTCCGAACGTGTTAGGAGCGATCCCAGTCCCGATCGGCCGTCTTTGCGGATTGCCCTGTGTTCCGCCGGTTGCGATAGTCGATCCCGATGAACCCCGCTGTCACACGAATGCAGGGGAGACAAGGTGAAAACACCACATACGTCGAGGAGACACGGCCATGCAGATTTCATCGAGCGTCGGCGCCCGGATGCGGGACGGACAGCAACACGAGCCGGGACCGGTTCCGGTGCGTGACACGGCCCGCGATGTCGCCGGGGATGGGGACGATTCCGATCCCGGGTATGTGCCCGTGGCGGCCGATGCCCGTGGCGGACTGACCGGGCTGCTGCAGATGCTCGGTGGCGGCGACGATGTGGCGGACCCGCCCGTCGATATCCCGGCGACGGTGCGGCGCTTGCATGAGGGCGAAACCCTGTACCACGAAGGCGCATGGGCGCAGGCGATCTACTTCGTGCGCGCCGGAACCTTCAAGACCTTCAGCACCGGCATGGACGGCTACGAGCAGGTCCTGGGTTTCTCCGGGCCGCGCGATCTGCTGGGTTTCGATGCCATCGGACTGGGGCGGTATTCCAACCAGTCGGTCGCGCTGGAGGAAAGCAGCGTCTTCGTCGTGCTGCTGCACGACTTCTTCTGCATGCCGGCACGCAACGCCGGACTCGACCGCGCGGTGTTCCGGGCCGTCAGCGCCGCGATGCGCCAGCGTGGCGAGATGGCCGACATGATGGGGGCGGTGGCGGCGGAGGCGCGACTGGCGCGTTTCCTGTTGCAACTGTCGCGCCGCATGCAGCAGTGTGGCCAGTCCGGGTCCCGCTTTCACCTGCGCATGAGCCGCCGCGATATCGCCAGTTACCTGGGCATTGCCCACGAGACGGTCAGCCGGTCGTTCAGCGCGCTGGTCCAGCTCGGCCTGGTCAGTGTCGACAACCGCGAGGTCGAGATCGTCGACATGGCGGAACTGCGGTCCTTGTCCCATGCGACGCGCCGAACCGTCGACGACCATGATCGTGTGGCCGCGAACCAGCGTCCGGCGGCTGCTCGGCACGGGGATGGTGCCGCGCACGGGGCCACCGCATAGCGGGATTGGGCCGATGCCCGGCGCGGTTGCCACGCGAGTCGTGGCATCGCGGTCGCCCTGTGGCTGGCACGCCGGCATGTGCCGCTGCATGCCGTCTTTTTTGATGCAGGTCAATGGCGCGCGGCAAGGTCGTGGCCTAGTATGAAAAACAGGGCTTCGGTCGTTGCCGCGACGGGCCGAAACGACCATCCCTGCCGGCAGGTGTCGCCCCAGGTGCTGCATGCCGACGGCGGCGCCGACGCAACGGTGATCCATCCAGCGACAGGAGGTCAGGCAATGCAAGCAAGCGACACGAATGCCATCGCGCAACGCGCGGGTGGCCAGGCCGGCAGGAGACACGATGGCGGCTGCGGCTGGCAGGCGACGGTGGCCGGCTGGCGGCCGGCCCGCCCGGCACCGGTTCCGCAACGGCAGGTGGGATCATGACCCGCGCCGCACGGATACGCAAGAACGCCGCCGACTGGAAGGTGACGCCGAACCTGGCCGATCCCGACGCCGGACGGGCTGCCTTCTCCTGGGAGCGCATCGGCGCCGAATTGCGCGGCCAGGCGGTGGAGGTCAATGGTGCGGTGTCCGATTTCAACATCGGCCGTCTGGCGGTGGACCGGAACACGGATGGCGCGCATGCCGATCGCATCGCCTTGCGTTTCCTGCCCCTCGACGGCAAGCCGCAGGATCTGTCCTATGGCCGGCTGCGGCATCTGACCAACCGGTTTGGCAACGGCTTGCGCCAGCTCGGCGTGGGCAAGGGCGATCGCATCTTCGTGCTGGCCGGGCGTATCGCGCCGCTGTACGTGGCCGTGCTCGGTGGCCTGAAGAACGGCAGTGTCGTGACGCCGCTGTTCTCGGCCTTCGGGCCGGAACCGATCGCCACCCGCGCGCGGATTGCCAAGGTGCGCGTGCTGGTGACCACGGCCTCCCTGTACCGGCGCAAGATCGCGAAGATCCGCGCCGACCTGCCGACGCTGGAACATGTCATCGTGGTGGACGACGGCGGCGGCCCGATCGACGGCACGGTCGACTACGAGCGCTGGATGGCGGAGGCGTCCGAGGCGCCGCCCGAGGTCTCGACGACGCCCGACGACATGGCCTTGCTGCATTTCACCAGCGGCACGACCGGAACGCCCAAGGGCGCGATCCACGTGCACGACGCGGCGCGTACCCATTACGCCACCGGTCGCTACGCGCTCGACCTGCATCCGCAGGACATCTTCTGGTGCACCGCCGATCCGGGCTGGGTCACCGGCACCTCGTACGGCATCATCGCGCCGCTGCTCCATGGCGTGACCAGCATCATCGACGAGGCCGATTTCGACGCCGAACGCTGGTACCGCATCCTGCACGAGCAGCGGGTTTCGGTCTGGTACACGGCGCCCACGGCGATCCGCATGCTGATGAAGGCCGGACCGGAACTGGCGCGCAAGCACCCGTACCCGGAACTGCGGCTGATCGCCAGTGTCGGCGAACCGCTGAACCCCGAGGCCGTGTGGTGGGGCCAGGAGGTGCTGGGACTGCCGATCCACGACAACTGGTGGCAGACCGAGACCGGCGGCATCATGATCGCCAACCTGCCGGCGCTGGACATCAAGCCGGGTTCGATGGGCAAGCCCTTGCCCGGTGTCGAGGCGGTGATCGTGCGCCACGGCGAGCAGGGTGCCGTGGAGGTCGTCGTCGAACCCGACGTGGAGGGTGAACTGGCCTTGCGCACCGGATGGCCTTCGCTGTTTCGCGGCTACCTGGACCAGGAGGAGCGGTACCGCAAGTGTTTCAGCGGCGACCTGTACCTGACCGGCGACCTGGCGCGGCGCGACGCGGACGGGTATTTCTGGTTCGTCGGCCGTGCCGACGACGTCATCAAGTCCTCGGGCCACCTGATCGGGCCGTTCGAGGTCGAGAGCGCGTTGATGGAGCATCCCGCGGTGGCC